>JAJDNY010000134.1 GCA_022340425.1 Desulfobacteraceae bacterium
CAGAACCGTGTGACCCTTGCGGTGCAGGGTCACGATCTGCCCCAGCACCTGTTTGACGCCGGGAAAGTCGAGGTTCGAAAAGGGTTCGTCGAAAACGATCACCCGCGGCCCCATCGCCAGGACCCCGGCGATGGCCAGACGCCGCTTCTCCCCGCCCGAAAGGTGGTGCGGGCTCTGGTCGGCAAAGCCCTCCAGACCCACGTCGGCCAATGCCCGGCGCACCCGCCGGTGGATTTCGGCGCCCGTCAGTTTCAGGTTTTCCGGCCCGAAGGCCACATCGTCATAGACCGTTTCGCCCACGATCTGGCTGTCGGCATCTTGAAAGACCATCCCCACCCGCTGCCGGGCGCGCCGCAGATCGGCCGCCACCGCCACCCCGTCGACGGTCACGCTGCCCGTGGTGGGGTGCAGCAGCCCGTTTAAGTGCCGCAGCAGGGTGGTCTTGCCGGAACCGTTGGGGCCGCAGATCACGACGAAGCTGCCGGCCGCGATGGCGAGGTCAACGGCCTGCAGGCCGATGCGGCCGTCGGCAAAGCGATGGCTGAGATTTTCGATGGTGATGATATCCACCGCCTTCTCCATCTGCGGGGAAATGCCAAACTTGATGAACCGGTAAAAGACAAGAACAAGACGGTTTCGAAAAAAGCATTTTACCCCGCGCTACGGTGTTTGTCAGAAAGGAACTTTGCCCGGCGTCCCGGTAATAGACCGGGATTTACAACTCCCATTGGTCTGTGTTCATTTTCTTGTGCGGACAAGAAAACGAACCAAAAGAAGCCGCCCGCCTCCCGGGGCCCTTCGGGCTGCCCTGCGCTTCTCGCAGCCGGCGGGCCCTGTGTGGAACTCGCTTGCGCTCAAACAGCCACAGGGCTTTTATCGCCGGCTGCTGCGATGCTCGGCCCGGGACGACGGGACATAAAACGCCTGCTGCACCAGGCGATCAAAATCCGGCTGTGGTCTTTGAAAAACGCCCTATCTGCGGGGATTGGCGGTTGATTTCCTTAGAATCCCAAACTACGGCGCGCAAATCTCAGCGGCGTGAGGCGTATTCATCTACGCCGCAGCGACTTCGAGACGCAGCGCAACGCGGAAATTGGGCTTTTCACGGAACTGTCAAACTTTGCTAGCCGCGGACCACCGGCCGCAGGGCGCGCGCGATGGGCACCGCGGCCGCAATCTTGAGGGCGTCGCCGATTAAGAAGGGCAGCACGCCGGTGGCCAGGGCCTTCTCGAAGCTCAGCTGGGTCCAGACCTTCAGCCAGGTGGCGCCCAGGGCATAGATCACCGCCGTCCCGAGCACCATGGCCAGCACGTCCCAGAAGGCCCGCCGGCCGTGCCGACGGGAGATCAGACCGATCAGGTAGACCGCCGGCAGAAACCCCACAAGGTAGCCGCCGGTGGGGCCGGCATACTTTGCCAGCCCGCCGCTGCCGCCGGCAAAAACCGGCAGTCCGAAGGCCCCGGCCAGCAGGTAGAGTCCCACGCTGGCCGTTCCCCAGCGTGGCCCCAGGAGCAGGCCCGCCAGCATGATGAACAGGTTCTGGAGAACGATGGGCACCGGTCCCACCGGGATAACGATATACGCCCCGGCCGCCATCAGGGCCGCCATCAGGGCGGTGTAAACCGTCATGCGCAAGTTTTTGGCCATATTCAGGCAGTCCCTCGCGACAGGTGGTGAAAACAGTCACCATAGATGATTTTGCGCACCGCCCCGGCGTTGTCCTCCAGAATCAGGGCGCCGTTTTCGTCCACATCCCGGGCGAGACCCTCGGCGGTTTCGCGGGTGGTGACGATGCGCACCCGGCGACCGAGGGTGGCACTCTGGGTTTTCCACTCGGCGATGACATCCGCCAGTTCCGGTTGCTGGAGCCGGTGCTCGAGGCTGTCGAGAAAGCAGGCCAGCAGCTCGCGGCGGGAAACCGGGCGGCCCAGCAGGGTCGCCAGGGATGTGGCCATGGGTTCGTCGGCGGACGGGTCGTGGTTGACGTTAATGCCGATGCCGATGTTGATGAAGGCCGCCAGGTCGCCTTCGGCCTCCATCTCCGAGAGCATCCCGCAAAGCTTGCGCTCGGCCACCAGGATGTCGTTGGGCCACTTGACCTTGGCCGGCACCCCGTAAAGCTTTTGGAGGGTGCGGGCGAGCACCAGGGATGCGGCGAAATTGGCGCGGTGCGCCAGCACCGGCGGCAGCTCGGGGCGCAATACGATGGTAAAGTAGAGCCCGCCCTCGGTCGAGCGCCACACCCGCTGCAGGCGGCCGCGGCCGCGCTGCTGGCAGCCCGCCACCACCACCGTCATGTGCGGGCAGCCCGCACGCGCCAGCGTGCGCGCCACGTTCATGGTGGAGTCCACCCGAGGGTGGTAGTGGAGCGTTTTCTCGCGCCCCGGAAACTCCCAGGGGTAGAGGGCGTCCGGGTCACCCGTCAGGCGGTAGCCCGTGGGGCCGGCGCTGATCGGGTAGCCGGCCTCCTGGAGTTTGCGGATGTGCTTCCAGACGGTCACCCGGCTGACGCCCATGGCCTGACTGAGGGTCTCGCCGGAGACCACGGTCTCGGCGGCGCGCAGGGTGGTCAGAATCTGTCCTTTCATGGGCGCCCATCGTCTTCTGGGGTTGTGGCCTTAAGGCCTTGGGCGGAGTTTGGTTAGCCTTCAGATGGGTGATGGTTAACGAAAAAGGGGCGGGTTGTCAACGCGAAAAAAAAGCCCCGCCTGCGGCCGATGCCGCCGCAGAAGGTTGGCTCGCCGTTCGGTCGGGGCTGAAAGTCTGCCGCTTCGCGGCTCACAGGGCGTCCAGCAGCCGGGTGTGGATGTCGTCAAAGCCGCCGTTTGACATTACCAGGATGGCATCGCCCGGACGTGCGTTGCGGGCCAGGAAGGCGATGATGGCGTCGGTGTCCGGGAAGAAGTGGGCCGGTTTGCCCCGGCCGCACAGGTCGTCCACCAGTTGGCGCGAGGAAAAGCGGTCGTCTGCGGGTACCTTGTGCAAGAGGGGCGGCTGGCGGATGCAGATCAGGTCGGCGCCGTCGAAAGCCTGGGCGTAGGCCTGCTGAAAGACGCGCCGCATGCTGGAGTTGGTGCGCGGTTCGAAAACCGCGATCAGCCGTCCGGCGGGGTAGTGCGGTCTGACGGCCTGGATGGTTTCCCGCACCGCCGTGGGGTGGTGGGCGAAATCGTCGATCACGGTGATGCCGTTTTTGCGCCCGCGGATTTCCTGGCGTCGCTTGGCGCCCTTGAAACTGGCGATGGCGTCGGCCGTGGTCGCGGCGGGGATGCCGAGCTGGTCGGCGACCGCAATGCTGGCCAGCAGGTTGAGCAGGTTGTGCCCGCCGGGCAGGTCGCTTTCAAAAGAGCCGTAAAATTGCCCGTTTTTAAAGACCTCAAAGCGTGTTTGGGGTGGCTGCAGGCTGACGGCGCCCAAGCGCCAGGGGGAGTCCGGTTCACGGCCGTAGCGTGCGATGCGGCAGCGCCGGCCGGCCAGCAGGCTGGCCACGTTGGGGTCCGCATCGTAGGCGATCAGCGTGCTCTGAGGGGGAATTTGGTCCAGAAGACGGTCAAATGCCGATTTAACGTGGTCCAGGTCGCGGAAAATATCGGCGTGGTCGAATTCAATGCTCGTGAGCACCGCCAACTGGGGGATGTAGTGCAGGAATTTGGGGCCTTTGTCGAAAAAGGCGGTGTCGTACTCGTCGCCTTCCAAGACGATGGCCGTCCCCCGCCCGAGGCGGTAATTGCTGTCGAAATTCCGCAGGATGCCTCCGATCATGAAGGTCGGGTCCAACCCGGCGGCGTGCAGGATCCAGGCGATCATCGCCGAGGTGGTGGTCTTGCCATGGGTGCCGGTGACCACCACGGGGGCCTTGCCGGCGGCAAAGAAGTGGTTGAGCGCCTGGGGCATTGAGCAGTAGGGCACCCCCAGGGCCAGCATGCGCTCCACCTCGGGGTTGTCGCGGCTGACGGCGTTGCCCACCACCACCAGATCGGTGTTGTCGGAGATGTTGGCGGGGTCGAAGCCGTCGGCCACGGCAATCCCCTTTTCGGCCAGAAAGACGCTGATGGGGGGGTAGACTTTGTGATCCGAGCCGCTCACGAGGTAGCCGCTCTCTTTGAGCATGGCCGCCAGGGCGCCCATGGCGGTACCACAGACGGCAATCAGGTGGATCCTGCGCACAGCGGCGGGAATGGTCTGGGGCTGGGATGGTTTCACGGTGATTTTCCTGTCGGTTTTAAAACCCGGCGACGCCTGTTGCGGGCCGCTGGCGGCGGGCAAGGGGACGGTTCGGTCACCCGCTTGGGTCAATACATGCGCTGCCGTGGATCCCTGAGGGTATCGGTTGAACCGGGAAGTTTTTCCATTTATAGTGGATCAATTGGAACCCCCAACAACCTTTTGCCAGGCCTTGGGCGGTGGTAGCGGCGGCATGGCTCCCTGAACGGTCGCCGGCATTGATCGGCTTCCGGGGAGCGTCGCTGCCGGCGCGCGACAAACCCTTGGCCCGCAGCCCAGCCCGGCGGCTTTGCAGCCGCAGCGCCAATGGCTGCAAGGAGGGGTGGATGGACGCAGAGCTTAAGCAGGTTTTAAACGATTTTGCAAGCAGTGGCGGGCGCATTACGTTACTTAGCGGTGCGGGGATTTCCGCCGAAAGCGGCATTCCCACCTTCAGAGGCCCGGAGGGCTACTGGAGCGTGGGGGCGGTGGAATATCACCCCCAGGAAATGGCCACCCTGCAGATGTTTCGTCGCACCCCCGATGAGGTTTGGGCCTGGTACCTTTACCGCCTGGGGGTCTGCCGGGCGGCCTCACCCAACCCGGGCCACCACGCGCTGGTTAAGATTGAACGAGTGTTCGGGGATCGCTTCACCCTGATCACCCAAAACGTCGACGGGCTGCACCTGCGGGCCGGCAACAGTCCGGCGCGAACGCTGCAGATTCACGGCAACGTCTTTTTGATGCGCTGTGCCGGTGAGTGCGGCAAGGCTCCGCTGCCCATCCCGGCGGCCGTCGGGGGCAAGGCCCGGGGCGCGAAGCTGACTGCGGCGGACCGCGAGCTGTTGCGTTGCCCGCAGTGCAGGGGGTGGACGCGGCCCCACGTACTCTGGTTCGACGAGTACTACGATGAAACCTACTATCGCTTTGAAAGCGCCCTGCGGGCGGCCGCTGCAACCGATCTGCTGATTACCGTGGGGACTTCCGGTGCCACCAACCTGCCCAACCAGGTGGCCCAGGTGGTGCGCAGCAGGGACGGGATTCTGGTGGATGTCAATGTCGCGGCGAACCATTTTTCACGTCTGGCCCTGTCCGGCGGGCGCGGCTTTTTCTGCCGGGGCCCAAGCGGCCGTGTGCTGCCCGAGATCGCAGATTTGCTGCAGGCGGGTGCTGGGGGCGGCAAACCGTAAAGCCCCCCGGTCGCCCCCGAAAAATGGCGGGCGAGGGGTCAAGCGGCGCTTTAGACGGCAATTTCCGATCCCGACCCCGCTTCCGGTTCACCCATACCCACCAGGGACGTCAGACACCCCATGACCAGATCCAACTCTTCCAAACCGCTCGGTCGGATGCTGGCCTACATGCTGGGCCGCCGGCCGGATGAATTCGGGCTGGTGCCCGCTCCGGACGGGTTTGTCCCCATCAAGGAACTACTCAAGGCCTTCAACGAAGAAGACGGTTGGCGGCATGTGCGCTGGGCCAGCATCACCCATCTCCTGGCCACCGAAGCCGATTCCCCGGTGGAAGTCGTGGAAAACCGCATTCGCGCAGTGGACCGCTCCCACCTCAGGTCGCCGGTGGCGGCACCTCAGCCCCCCAAGCTGCTTTACACCTGCGTTCGCCGCAAGGCCTACCCCCATGTCCACCAGCAGGGGATCGCCTCGGCCGGCTTCCCTCCGATCGTCCTGGCGGCGGATCGCGGAATGGCCCTGCGGCTGGGGCGCCGCCGTGACGCCGACCCGGTCCTGCTCACCGTCCAGGTTGGCAAAGCCATGGCTGCGGGAGCCGTTTTCCTGCAGGCCGGTGAGGGGCTTTTTCTGGCGGACGGCATTGCAGCCGGCTGTTTCATCGGCCCCCCACTGCCCAAGCCGCCAAAGGGCGCTGCCGCTCGCGAGCCACAGGCCGATGGCAAACCCCGCGGCCTGGCCGGCAGCTTCATCGTCGCGTTTGACCCGCAGACAGGCATTCCCGGGGCGGGCCGGTGCCAGGGTAAGGGCGACCCGCAGTGGAAAAAAGAGCGCAAACACCGCCGCAAGCCCAAGCGCGAGCGTGAACCGCTCCCATGGCGGCGGTAGCGGGTTTCAGCCCCGAACCAAAAAAAAATTGACAAGCGATTTTAAAACTGTTACGAACCGAATCCGTTTATTGAACACCTACGGGCCGTTAGCTCAACTAGGCAGAGCACCTGACTCTTAATCAGTAGGTTGAAGGTTCGATTCCTTCACGGCCCACCAGTCCAAAACAAGGGGTTACAGCGGCCGCGCTGTA
>JAJDNY010000135.1 GCA_022340425.1 Desulfobacteraceae bacterium
TGAAGCGGGCACAGGCGTTCCAGCGCAAAACGGCATCTTGGTTGTTCGGGTCGCAGCCGGCTAGCGCTTCCCCATAGGCTTTCATGGCTTTGACAAACCAATCATAAGCCACGGTGCTTGAACCCGGGCCACCCTGATTGAAATGAAATTTGGCGCGCCGCTCGAACACAATCCCGCTATAGTATGATTTGCAGTAGGCGCTGTCCAGCCGGTTCACGATATCCTGGGCCTGTTCAAACGAGGGGTTTAGACCGCTTTTGGAAAACTTGTCGGTCAATGCCAGCAAGAGGACGATCAAGGCCTCCTGATGGTCGGGAGCGACCGCCAGGATGTCCAGGCAGATGCTTTCGGCCCCGTCCGGTTCATTGAGCATGCGATAACTTCTGGCCATGTCCAGCGCGGATGGAACCGCTTCGGGATTGAGGGTCTTCAGTTCAACCATATCGGCCTCCCTTCCAGATTAAGTTGACACCTGCCTTCGATATCTCAAGAACTGTATTATACGAAGTATTCACTTATTTTCAAGGGGCGCTCACCATCCAATGACGGCAGCGGGTATCTTGCATGGACATTGAAGACAAGCTGACCATACTGGCCGATGCGGCCAAATACGATGTTTCCTGCGCATCTAGCGGCAGCCCCCGGAAGAACAGTGGCCGGCGGCTGGGCAACACCGCTCCCTCGGGCATCTGCCATACCTACACCGAAGACGGCCGATGCGTGTCGCTGCTGAAAATCCTTCTCACCAACGTGTGCATCTATGACTGCGCCTATTGCGTCAACCGCTGCAGCAACGATATCCCCCGGGCGGCTTTCACGACGCGCGAGGTCGTCTCTTTGACCATCGACTTTTACCGGCGCAACTACATCGAGGGACTCTTCTTGAGTTCGGGGGTCATCCGCAGTCCCGACGACACCATGGAGCGGCTGGTTCGAACCGTGCAGATGCTTCGCGGCCAGGGGTTCAAAGGGTACATCCATTTAAAATGCTTACCCTTCGCCAGCCGGCGATTGATTCAACAGGCCGGGCAGCATGCGGACCGGCTGAGCGTCAATATCGAACTACCCTCTGAAGCCAGCTTGATGCGCTTAGCACGGGATAAAACCTACGCCTCCGTGCTGACCCCCATGGGGGTGATTCGTGAAGCGATCGCCGAGACGCGGGCGGACCGCAAACGCTTGCGGCATGTACCTGCCTTTGCCCCCGCCGGACAGAGCACCCAGTTGATTGTCGGCGCCAGCCCGGAGTCCGACTACGAGATACTGAACCTGGCCGATGGGCTCTACCGGCAGCAAACCCTCAAGCGGGTCTATTACTCGGCTTATGTGCCGGTGGGCGGGCCACGGAAGCCACTGCCGGATCTGGCTGAACCGCCTCTGCGGCGCGAGAACCGACTCTACCAGGCCGACTGGTTGATGCGGCTGTACGGCTTTTCCATCGACGACTTGATTGACAGCGCCTCCCCCTGGCTCGATCTGGCGATCGACCCCAAACAGGCCTTCGCCCTGAGGCATCCGGAACTGTTTCCGGTCGACATCAACACCGCCGACCGTGAAATGATTCTCAGGGTGCCGGGCATCGGACTGAAGTCGGCCAATCGCATCGTCCACTTGCGACAAAAAGGACGCATTCGCTTGGAGCATCTGCGGCAACTGGGCGCCATTGTTACCAGGGCCCGGCCGTACATTTGCTGCGATGGTTCATCGGCACGGCAATGGCCGGTCGCCGCGACAAGCATTCCCGCGCAAACCCCAACCACGGCATCACCGGCAGCAGATACCGAGGCATCCACAAGCAGCGCTGGTCGCCGGGTATTTGAAACCGACGGCAGCTTCGAGGGGCTGCTCAGCGCCATTTTCCAAGCTTACACGGGTCCGGCCCCACCGGACGCCATTGAACCTTCTGGCCGTGGCCAGAGGGGGCTGTTTGAACAGCCGGTGGCCATCGACACGGACCCGGTCATCGCTGATCGGGTGTGGAAGGGTCTGGAGAGACATCTGGGCGCCAAGCGCCGCTGCAAGTTACTCGAGGCGTTCCTGTCGGGCCACGCCGGGGTTGAGACCCTGATTTACCGGCTGGTTGCAGATGCCATTGCCGCCCGCCGAGGCCGCAGCGCCGCGACCCATCTGTCGACCTCGATCCAAATCGATAAACTCAGTCGTCAAGTCCGCCTCGAGGCGCATCGCATGAAAGGCTTGGTTCGGTTCGCACAGACCGATGCAGATGGCTATCTCGCCCTGGTGGCCCCCCGCTACGACGTGTTGCCGCTGGTTCGTCGACATTTTGAATCGCGGTTCGCCGACCAGCGCTGGATTATTTACGATACCCAAAGAAACTACGGACTCGCCTATGACGGCCGCTACACGCAGGCGCTGCAGATGGATCTCGCCGCCATAACGGCCCCCTGTCGAAACGACCATGAACAGCTTTGCCAAACCTTGTGGCAGCGCTATTATGCGGCCGCCAACGTGCCGGCGCGCAACAACCCCAAGCTGCATCTGAGCAAACTGCCGCACCGGTATTGGCGGTTTCTGACGGAAAAGCAGCCCCTGAGGTTGAATCAGGCGCATGGCCAATAAAACCAACACGGCCCGCATTTAGCTACCGGCCGTGGCCACACCTGGTGACCTCTTGTATCCCCAGGAAAATGGGGAACGTCGACGACCCACCCAATCGAAACGGATAGCGCCCACGCACTCTCGAGTCACCCTCGTGCTCGCCAACCATCGTCCGAAAACGATTTCAGCGGCTAAGCGGCTGATGGTCCGCCACAATACGGTGACTCTCGAAGAGCCGTCCGACCTTCCATTTCTGTCCATACTCAACGGGCAGGTGCCTTTTTTCGGGAATTGAACAACAAACCTCTTATCAGGGTCGCGGCAATAAATAATTCCATAATATAGCGCTGGATTTTGGTTCGTCGCCAAGGCACATTCGCCGGTGCATATCAGGATATGTGCGGGCGGGTGTAACGCCGGTGACGGGCCAAAAGACAAGTAAGATATGGAATTATTTCTTGCCGAGGCCCCCATGTAGTTGACGCCTGATTATTCTGTGTCCTTAGATTACGGGATATGTTCCGTAATTGAGAGGGCCGGGCGTCGGGCTGAGCGAAACAACTGATTCGCATTTTCAAAATCCAGATTTCCTTAAATTTGAAACTTTTTTTATTGCATAGCCTGGATTACTGATATACGGGAATTATCTTTAACGAGATTCTAACATTCTGTATTTCGAGTCCACTAAGGTCAAACTTATATTTTGAGTAAAAGTTGGCCAAATTGTTCAACCCAAGGTCGGTATTATCATTGAGTAGCAGGCCGGTTAATTTTGGGTTGTTTACGGCCGATCTGGCAACCGGCCGCGCCTGTTCCGTAAACCATCACAAACCTGGAGGAAAGCAATGCGTAAAAGTACATTCAAATGGATATCGATTCTGGTTCTGGTTGCGTTCGCCATGGCACCGGCTGCGATAGCGGCCAAAAAGCGTCTCGCCTTCGGTGGCGGACCCACCGGGGGTACTTTTCAGTACTTTGCCAATGGCATTGCCATTCTGATGTCCAAGAACATCGAGAATGTGGAAGTTTCCAGTGAAGGCACCGGCGGTTCGGCCGAAAACCTCAAACGCTTGAACGCCGGCGATGTGGATTTCGGAATCGTCTATTCGGTGGATTTGTGGCTGGGCTCCCAAGGAAAACTGCCCCAGGACACCAAGCAGTACACCAAGGTCCGTCCGATGAGCTATCTCTACGGCGCCCCGGCCCAGCTGGTGGTGCGGGCCGACAGCGGTGTGACGGACGCCATGCAGCTGGTCGGCAAGAAGGTCGCGGTGGGCAATGCCGGCTCCGGGGCGGCGCTCTCTGCGCAGCGGTTTTTTGAAGCGCTGGGGATCTGGGACAAGGTCGAGCCCCAGTTTCTGGGCTATTCTGCGGCCGCTTCCGCCCTGGGCGACAAGAAGATCGACGCTTTTTGGGTCCTGGTGGGCTTTCCCAATGCTTCGATCATCGAAGCCAGCACCACCAATGACATCGCGCTGCTGAACACATACGAAACCGCCAAAACCGCCGGCTTTTTCGACAAGTTCCCGGCCTATTCCGAAGCCAAGATTCCGGCCGGCACGTATAAAGGCCAGGACAAGGATGTCCTGACCTTCCAGGATTCCACTCTGTGGTGCGCACGGGAAGATCTCGATGCCGAGACGGTCTTTCAGGCCCTGAGCGTCGTCTACTCCCCGGAAGGGCTGGAACACATGGTGAAGTCCCACAAGGCAGCCGCCGAGATGAGCATCGAAACCGGCATCAGCGGTATTCCGCTGCCGCTGCACAAGGGGGCTGAGGCCTTCTGGACGGAACAAGGCGTCGTGATTCCCGAGGCCATCAAAGCCCAATAAAGCGCTAAGGACCTAACATTCCAGACTATAGGAGGGGTGGATATCCCCTCCTATTTTTCAACTCAATTCAGGGGGCTTGCCGGCCATGCCAGATAACGGGATTGAGAATCTCTCGGAGAGCATCACCAAGGGAGCTCTGCCGGAAGATGAAAAGATCAAAAAGATCATCGAAAAGGAGGAAAAGGGCACCCGCAAGATCCGGGGCTTCTGGCGCTGGGTTTCCATGATTCTGATGGCGGCCATGGTGCTGATCTACTTTTACTCCTCCGGCATCAGCCCGATTTCCGCCCAGTTGCACCGCGGCATCTACGTCCTGCTGACCTACGCCCTGGTTTTCATCATGTACCCGGCGGGTTCGGTCTGGATGCGGCCGGTTCTCTGTCTGTTGATGGGGTTGGGAATCGCAAGCGCCGCCTCAACCTTCGTCTTGTTCGACGGACTTGCCGGTTTTGACGCCCGGGTGGTTGCCTTCAAGGAGCTTTTTCAGGATGAAGGGCTGGTGGCGGCCCTGGGCAGCATGGGGCCGCTTTGGATCGTTTTTGTCGTCGGGGTCGTGATTGCAGGCCTTCTTTTCCTGGCGGGTTCGTGGGGCAAAAAGCGTTTCCCCAATTCCCCGAACATAACCGATGTTCTGTTCTGCCTGACCGCTTCGTTCGCCGTGATTTACTGGATACACGAATTCGAAGCCCTCAACTACCGGATGGGAAGTGAAACCGCCCTCGATTTCTACATCAGCTTTATCGGCATCCTCATTTCCCTGGAGGTGGCCCGGCGGGTGCTGGGATGGTCCTTTACCCTAATCGGGATCTTCTTCATCCTCTATTGCCTCTTCGGACCCTACATGCCGGAGGCCTTCGCGCACCGGGGTTTTCGTCTGGAGCGGATCATCAACGCGCTCTATTTGACCCAGGACGGGGTGTTCGGGGTCATGGCCGACGTTCTGGCCACCTACGTCATCCTCTTCATATTCTTCGGTGCCTTCCTGCAAAAATCCGGTGCCGGGCGCTTTTTCATCGATTTTCCCCTGGCCATCGCCGGCCGGACCGCCGGCGGGCCGGCCAAGGTGGCGGTTCTCGCATCGGCCCTATTCGGCTCCATCTCCGGCAGCGCCATCGCCAACACGGTGGCCACCGGCGCGTTTACAATCCCCATGATGAAGCGGGCCGGATTCCGCCCCCATGTGGCCGGGGCGATTGAACCGTCCGCCTCCATCGGCGGCATGTTCATGCCGCCGGTCATGGGCGCGGGCGGGTTTCTGATGGCCGAGCTGACCGGCATCCCCTATGTCAGCATCATGCTGATGAGTGTCTTTCCCGCCTTTCTCTACTTCCTATCCGTCCTCACCATGGTTCACTTCGAGGCCAAAAAACACGGGATCCGGGGCCTCGAGGACCTTCCCAAACCGTGGCAGATCCTGAAAGCGCAGTGGTACATGGCCCTTCCCCTGGTGGTCATCATCGTCTTGATGCTGCAGGGCTTTTCACCGGGCTTTTCCGCTTTCTGGGCGACCCTCGGTTGCATCATGGTCAGCTGGGTCAAAAAGGATACCCGCATGGGGCCCAAGGAAATCTGGGATGCCATGATTACGGGGTCCCGCAACACCCTGGTGATCGGCGCTACCGTCGGGGTCATTGGCATCATCGTGGGCTCGATCGCACTGACCGGCATCGGTCTCAAATTCTCGGACATCATCATTTCCCTCGCCGGCGGCAACCTGGTCATCGGCATTTTGCTGGTGGCGCTGGCTTCGCTGGTGCTGGGCATGGGCGTGCCCGTAACGGCGGCTTACCTGATCACTGCTGTTTTGGCCGTACCGGCCCTGGGGGAGATGGGGGTTATGATCATCGCGGCGCACCAGATCGTCTACTGGTTGAGCCAGGATTCCAACATCACCCCGCCGGTCTGCGTGGCGGCCTACGCGGGTGCCGCCATTGCGGGCTCAGATCCGTGGAAGACAGGCTGGACGAGCTTCAAATTCGCCAAACTGCTCTATGTCATGCCGTTTCTTTTTGCCTTCACACCCGAGATTTTGATGAAGAACTGGGATCTGACGCCGGCGGAGGCGTTTCCCTTTGGGCACGTCGCCATGTCGTTCTTCTCGGCCACCGTCGGCACACTGGCCTTCTCGTCCCTCACCATGGGGTATCTGGTGCGGCGCACCACCCTGATCGAGTGGATCTTTTTCGCGGTGGCCACGGTTCTGTGTTACACGCCCGGCCTGGCCACGGATCTTAGCGGGATCGCCATGGTGGTGGCGTTGGTCTTTTGGCAGAAACGCAAGAACCGCCTGGAGGCCCTGGCCAAAAACCCCGCCTGAAGGTTTGGCGGGTGAGCGGACGAAAAATCGCTTTTAGGTGAAGTTGTGGGAAAGTCTTTTATCCTGGAATACTTGCAGCCGTAAGAAGTTCAAAAGTTTCAGCGTCTTTGCTGCCTGCGCCGCCTTTCGGGGCGGCGCACCTTTTTTTCCGAAAAATCCTTGCCCGGCTGAAACCCAAACACTCGCCCGGTATCACGCCCTGTCCACCCGCGGACTGTTCACGGGTGGTTTTTTTTGGCGTTCGAAAGGCGAAGGGGGCGAAGGAAGGTGGGTGCCCCAGGCCGGCCTGCCTTGGAGAGGCATGAGGTGGCGGTTATCGCATCGAGTTTTCCAACCTGGCTGAGCGGGTTCTTTGCGGATCGCGAGATCACCCTGTGGGGTGCGGCCGATCTGCGACGTTTCGCCACGCCCAAGGATGAGACCGGGCAGGGATTGCCCTTCGCCCTTGCGTTTGCCTTACGGATGAATCCCAGGATCATGGTCACGATCCAGAAGGGGCCGAACCGTGCCTACGCCGATGAGTATGCCCGGGTGAACCGGCAGATCAATGATGTCTCCGCGGCCCTGGCCGCCGCAGTGAAATTCCAGGGGTTTCGGTCTTTGCCCCTGGCCGCCTCCGATCGTACCGACAGGGTGAATATCGCGGGGGATTTTCCCCACAAGACCGCAGCAACCCGGGCGGGGTTGGGCTGGGTGGGGCGCCACTGTCAGCTCATCACCCGCCCATTTGGATCGTGGGTCCGTCTGGGGACCGTTTTTACCGACCTTGAGCTGCCGTGCGGGCCGTCAAACGAGAGAAATTTCTGCGGCCGCTGCAGGCGTTGTGTGGATGCCTGCCCCGCGAAGGCCTTGAAAGGCGCCGCATGGCGTCCTGGAGTGCCCCGCGAGGAGATAGTGGACGTGCGGGCCTGTGATCGCTGGAAAAAGGAGCACTACGTGCAGTACCACGACGGGCACAACTGCGGCATTTGCTCCGCAGTCTGTCCCTACGGGTTAAAGGCGCTAAAAAATGCATCGGCTGGAAAACGAAATACCCAACCAAAACGCCCGTGACCCTGCAAGGCGGCCCTGACTGCTGGCCGCTAAAATCCCGCAGTTTTGTTGATGGGCTTCCCAACGCCAAAAACTTCGAAATGAAACGTTTTTAGGCGCCGGTATCGGTATTGCCCAGCAGCTGGGCTTTCTGGTGGATCAAGGTTCCGAGGGTGATGGTGTCCAGGCGCTGGAACATCGCCTTGCTGGCCTCGATCCAGACCCAGCGAGAGAGACAATCCCCGGCGCGGTTGCAGATTCCGCAAAGTTTGTCGTTGCGCTCGGCGCAGTCGGTGATGGCTGTTTTTTCCTCCAACACCCGGACGATGTCCCCGATTCTGATCTCTTCGGGGGCCTTGGCCAGCATGTGTCCGCCGAAAGGTCCCCGCTGGCTGTTGATGAAACCCGCCTCCTTGAGCTTTCGAATCAGCTTCTCAAGATATTTCAACGAAATGTTTTGCCGCTTGGCAATGTCACCTAGCGGCACCGGCCCCTTGTCGGCGTGAAGCGCCAGATCCAGAAGCATTCGGGTGCCGTAACGGCTTTTCGTGGTCAGTCGCATGATGGTGGCCTCAGCGCTGAAGTCCTGCTCCCAACTGGTCTGATTTGGGAACGGACACGTAAATGACAATACATCTTTCCAGCGCTGGTCAGGATTGTCAAGAGTTGTCGCCACTGACCTGAAGGTGGGCGGTCTTAAGCGCTTCGGATGCCGGATCCAGGCGGACCGCATCAGGTTCCGCGCCCTTGGATGGCAGCTGCTGCATTTCCGGTTCCGATGCCGCCTGCTTGTCCAGCCGCTGACGCGGCAGGTGGATCAAAAAGCGGGACCCTTCCCCTGGCTTGGAGGTCACCCGGATGCTGCCGCCGTGCTGGGTGATCACGTGGTGGGCGATGAACATCCCCAGCCCCGTGCCCTTGGAGCCCTTGGAGGAAAAAAAAAGGGTGAACATCTTCTCCTGGGTTTCCTGATCCATTCCCATGCCGTTGTCGGTTATCTCGAAGCAGACCCGATCGGCGCCGTCCGGGCGTGCCTGGAACCATACCTGATGGTCGGATTGGTTCCGGTCGTGCGCACAGGCCTCCACGGCGTTTTCAAGGAAGTTCACCAGCGCCGCCTGCAGCCAGTTCGGATCGGCTTCGCACACCCCCAACGCCGGGTCGAGATCGGTTACCAGCGGGACCTGGTTTCGTTCGGCCATTGGGTAGACGGTGGCCACCACGGTCCGGGCCAGGCGGTGGAGGTCCACCGGCTGGAACTGCAGCTCCCGGCTTTTGGCGTAGTAGAGGATTTCCAGCACCATCTTGCGGATGCGCTCGGTCATTTGACGGACCTGCTCGAAGGCGTGCTGGATGCGAACGGGGTCCTGTTTCTTGAGCCCGGTTTCAAGCTGATAGATCCCGCCGTCCAGGGCGGTGAGCATGCCCTTGACCCCGTGGGACATGGAGCCCAGCATCAGCCCCAGGGAGACCAGGTGATCCTGCAGCTTGCGGATTTGGGTGATGTTGGTGGACATCTCCATCACCTGGGTGATGCGGCCCCACTCGTCCCGGATGGGGGCCGTCCAGGTGAGCACGTTGTACTGGCGGCCGGACTTGGAGGTCACGATCTCCTCGGTCTGGTGGGGTTTACCGTCCCTGAAGGTGTCGGCCACCGGGCAGTTGGGGCACTGGGTGGAACGGTGTTTGTACACTTGGTAGCAGAAGGCCCCCACCTGAGTTCCAAAATCCTTTTTGAACAGGCGGTTGGCGGCGGTGATGCGAAACTGGCGATCCTGAACCGAGATGTAGCACGGCACTTCGTCAAACAGCTGCTGGTAGAGGTTCTGGGCCGTTTGCAGGGTATCGACCTGCACCGCGTAACGTTGCAGCTGGTGTTTGAGGGCAATCCACTCCCGGGCCTGTTGCAGGAGGTGATCCAGGGCCAGGCTGTCCACCGGTTTGGCGAGATAGCCCAATGCCTGGGCGCCGAGCTGTTCCATAAACCGGGGCAGGAGTTCCTCGGCGGAAAAAACGATCAGCTGGGTGAGGGGTGCATCGGCTTTGAACCCGAGCAGCAGCCGGGGGCCGGCTTCCCGGCCGGCGACCATCGGGTCGGCCAGAACGATCCGGTGCCCACCGGTTTCAAAATGCCGCCGGGCATCGGCCTGAAAAGACGCGATATCGACGACAAACTGCTGCCGCTCCAGATAAAGGGCCAGTGCCTCGGCAAGGGAGGCGTCCGGGTCGATGATGAGAATTTTCTCCGTCATGCTGGGGGTCCGTCCAATGCTTGGGTCAAGCCGGGGCCGCGCCGGGAACGCAGGGATTAGGCAAGGGTCTCGCGAACGATCTTCAGCAGCTCCTGTCGGTCGAAGGGTTTGGTCAGGGTGGCCACGGCCTTGCCGATGGCGTATTCATTTCCCGACAAACCGCTGATGACGATCACCGGGGTGTTTTTCAGCTCCGGGTCCCGGCTCATTTTGCGGTAAAACCGTGGGCCCCATTCCCCCGGCATCTCCAGATCCAGCGTAATCAGATCGGGTCGTTCGCTTTGCGCCATCTCCAGCCCCGTTTGGGCGTCCGACGCATGGCAGGTGGCGTAGCCGTGGTCCGCGAACAATGTGGTGAGATAATCGGCCACGTTGGGGTCGTCATCGATCACCAGTATCTTGTGTCCCATCTTTGCTTCCTTTCATCCGTGCAGCGGGGTTAAACCACGAACGGCATTTGGCCCGCAGCGCCTACTGTGCCTTGATCGGCCGATTCACGCTGAGCACCGGGCAGTTGGCGCGGACGATGACCTGCTCCATGGTGCTGCTCAGCCGGGCGGTTTCAACCTCCTGGGGTTGCCCGTGATGGGCCATGATTATCAGATCGGCTTGCCTTTCCCTGGCGAACTTGACGATTTCGATATAGGGGATCCCTTCCCAGACCTCGATGGCGAATTTTTTGAAGTCCCCCATTTGGGCCACGTAGAGCCCTCGAATCCGCTGGCGGGCTTCGCGCAGGCGCTTTTCGATGGTGTCCTGGTCCACCAGCACCCCGGTCTGGGGGGTGCCGATATCCAGGGCGTGAAAGAGGTGCAGCTCGGCGTTCAGGGACCGGGCCAGCTGGAGGGCGTAGGCAAACCCCGCGTTGGCGGCTTTGGAAAAATCGGTGGCAAATACGATGTGGGAAAAAGTGCCGCCCCAAAACGAGGCTGCCGAACGTCCCACGGCCAGGACGGGGCAAAAAGCCGCCTTGGCGACCCGGTGGAAGGTCGAGCCCACCATCACTTTCTTGTAAACGGAACTGTCCGGATCCTCGGTGGTGCCGCCCATCACGATCAGGTCCGGATTTTCGTCCCGCGCTTTGCGCAGGATTTCGCGATGCGGGTAGCCCAGCCGGATGTCGATTGCCGCATCGGGTATCGCCTCCAGTTGCTTGGCATAATACTGCCGGATCTCTTCCCGCACCCAGGCGATGTAGTCCGCGTCGGCCTGCACCTTCTCACCCGTTCGGACATCGAGCACCTCCTGGCTGAAGCCGCGGGTGGGCACGCCGAGTACATGCAGCAGGGCAAGCCGTCCGCCATGGCGCTGGGCCAGGTTGAAAGCCACCCGTGCTGCCGGGTCGCAGGCCGGGGTCGCCGATGTGGCAAACAGAATCTGTTCAAACATGGTTTACCCCTTTCCCCCGCTGATGGCCCGGGGGGCCTAGTTGTTTTCGGGTCGAAGATGCTCCGGGACCTGAACCATTTTGATGAGCAACGGCTTTAAAAACGACCATTTGATGGGGACATGATATTCTTCCACCAAGTCCCGAATGGCATCCCAGCAATTGTGGCAGGGGGCGATCACCAGTTCGGCGCCGGTGGCCAAGAGCTGATCCCTTTTGGTGATCAGGGCCTGGTTGCGTTGGGGGCGATACAACCCGATCCCGTTGAACCCCCCGCCGCCGCCGCAGCAATAGTTGTGCTCGCGGTTGGGGGACATCTCCCGGAAATAGCCCGGCGCGACGATGTGGCTGATGATCTCGCGGGTGATCTCCTTGAGGCCGTGGTTGCGGATGTAGTTGCAGGAATCCTGGAGCGTCACCGGGACCTTGATCCGTTTCTCCGGATCGATCTTGAGTTTGCCGCTGCGCAGGGCCTCGGCCACCCACTCCACGTAGTGGATCGATTTGACCGGCGGCCGCCCGTCCCGGCGGCCGGCCCAGTAGGGGCCTTCGATCACCGTGGCCCGGTGGGCGTGGCCGCACTCGGTGCCCACCATGCGCCTGGGCTTGAGCCGCTCCATGGCGCTGTAAACGCTTTCCACCTGGAGCTTGCACGCCTCCCAGTCCCCGGCGAACATGGACAGGCTCGTCTGTTCCCAGCCGGAACTGGGAACGGTCCAGTCTTCGCCGGCCAGATGAAACAAGATGGCGGCCTCGGCCAGGTCTTCCGGATAGTGCTTCACCTCGCGCGCATTGACCGTGTAGAGGATATCGGCCCCCTCCTTGTCCACCGGCACGGTGAGGCCCGGATAATCCTCGGCGTACTCCTCCACCATCCACTCGAAGGTTTCGACAAACTCCTGGTCGCTGACATCCATCTGGGCGCGGTAGACCCGGTGCATGCCGGCACCGATCTTCAGCTCCCAGGGAACGAACCCCTGCTGATAGAGCAATCCGCGCAGGTACCCGAACATGACCCCCATATCGATGCCATGGGGGCAATACAGGCCGCAGCGGTTGCAGCAGGTGCACTTGGCCCAGGCCGTCTCCATCGCCCTGTGCATGAAGGCGGTGTCCACGTTGCCCTTGCGGCGCACGATCTCACCCAGGGTGGACTGGATCTTGTAGGCCGGCACCTGCTTCGGGTCGCGGTTGCTGATCCGGTAGAGGAAGCAGCTGTCGGCGCACATGCCGCAATGCGCGCAGAGGCTCAGCCAGGTGCGCAGCCGGCTTTTCAATGTTTTTTGAAGGGTGCCCCACAGCAGGGCGCGGTCCACCTCCAGGGCCTTCATCTCCTGGTAGTAGGTCTTGCCGCCGGTGTCGTCCAGCAGCCGCTTTAATGCCGCCTCGGTCTTGATGGGGGTCCGGTTGCAGAGCGTGCCTTCGGGCATGGGGGGGTCTCCTTGTGGTGGCCGTCGCCGGCCGGGGGCCTTACCAGGCCATACCCTTGCCGTTTATGCCGCCGCGTTTGATGCCGTAATCCATGCCGATCTGGGCGCGGGACATAAAGAACAGGACGATGTGGGCCAGTTTGGTAAACGGGGCCAGGATCAGCAGCAGTTCGCCGCAAAGAATGTGCAAAACTAGCACGAGGGAGTAGTCGCCGACGTGGTGGCGCGCCAGCAGGCCGGTGACGAAGGGCGCGGCCGAGAGGGCCAAAATGAGGTAATCCTGCCCCGAGGTGAGAATGCGCACCTCGGGCAGCGCGATCCGCCGCAGGGTGAGCATCGCCAGCCCAACCAGCGCAGCCCAGGAGAGGATATCGGCCAGGGTGCCCGGAAGCGACGGCGGACTGACGCCGATCGCGGCCTGCAGGATCAGGGTGTGGCCCAGCAGGAAGAGCGGCACGAGCACGGCACCCAGGTGCAGCAGAAAAAAAGCCACGGTCATGAACGGCTGGGCGCGCCAGCCGTAGGTGCCGAAGGGCAGCAGCCAGGAGCCGACGGAGCGGACGGCGCCCTTCAGACCCGGGCCCGGGTACGTGCCATAGGCGACCCGGTCCAATTGCCAGTTCAGCCCCCGTGCGTACCAGATCGCGCGGGCCGCCAGGCCGACGAAAAAAACGCAGAGGGACAGAATCAGCATGGGACCGGTGAGAAATTCGTACATGGACAACCTCCAGCAAAATCTTGTCGGGACGGACGGGGTTCGTCCTCAACCCGGGATGACAGCGGACGGATTCCTGCTCAATAGGTCCGCTGGTCCTCGTCGCGTCCGGTCAAAAAGCGCCAGAAAAGCGGCAGCCCGATCAGCCCCGCGGCCATGAGCAGGTAGACGATGTTTTTGGTGTGGAGCATGAAATCCTGGAGCGTGTGATAGGCGTGCACCATGAGGCAACGGCGCCTCCTTTCCCGGCTTGGTGTTGATGGCGGGGTAAAATGCTTTTTACCGCTTCGTCAGTGTTCGTGCCTGAAATCGGGATGTTCGTATAAGATCGGCATTCGGCTGGTGATCAGCCGGTAGGCCACGATGCCCAGGGTGACGATGAAGATGCTGGTGGCGATCTCCATCCAGCTGGGGAAATAGCGCTGGGCCGGCGGCAGGTGATAGTTGAAGGCCACCAGCGATACGTTCAGGCGGTTGACCATGACACCGATCACCGTCCAGACGGCGGTCCAGCGGATCAGGCTGCGGTTGCGCTCCCGGACCCCCAAGGTGTAAGCAAAGGCCGGCAGTGCCACGAACCCCAGCAGTTCCACCAGAAACCAGGCCCCCCAGCCGGTGGCCAGGTGTGCCCAATTGTCATCCACCGCGACCCCGATGATCTTGATGAAAAAATAGCCGGCCATGACAAAGGCCGCCGCCTTGCCGAACGCCAGGACGACACCGTCGCTCTCATCCAAATGGGCCTCATCCATTTGGCCATGCAGATAGCGGTGGGCCAGGGTGCCTTCGAAAATCACCATGGACATGCCGGCAAAGAGACTGGAAACAAAAAAATAGATCGGCAGATACCCCGAGTACCACAGCGGGTGGAGCTTGGAGGGGGCGATCAGAAAAAGGGCGCCCAGCGAGGACTGGTGCAGGGTGGAGAGCACCACCCCGAAAATGGTCAGCACCAGCGTCAGGCGCACGACGATGTTGCGTGCCCGGCGCCAGCCCAGCCACTCCAGGGCCGCCGGCGAGTACTCGATGAAAAGCACCGTCAGATACAAAAAGACGCACAGGCCCACTTCAAACAGCAGGCTGGTGGTCCCCTGGCTGACGAAGATCGGGTAGGGCAGCCGCCAGGGGCGTCCCACATCGTAGTGCAGGGCGAAGACCACCAGCGCATAGCCCAGAAAGGCCGTCAGGATCGCCGGGCGCACGGCCGAGTGAAATCGTTTGAGGCCGAAGATGTAGCAGGCCGCCGAGGTCACATAGCCGCCGGCGGCCAGGGCCACGCCGCAGAGCAGGTCAAAGCCGATCCACACGCCCCAGGGGTTGTTGTCGTCCAGGTTGGTCACGGCGCCCAGCCCCCCGATGAAGCGCATGGCCGTCAGGGCCAGGCCGACAAACAAAATGCAACCGGTCACCACGTTAAAGGGCGTAAGCAGCCTTTTGCCGGGGACGGGCGTCGGTTGAGCCATTATTTTTCCTCCTTGGACTCGGGTTCACCGTTGCCGGGCAGCGCCTCGGCCTGGGCCGCCCGCGCCGCTTCCTCCAGGGCGTTTTTGACGGCCAGCTTGACGGCGATTTCTTTTTCCTTGCCCAGCTGCTCCCTGAGACCGGCCAACTTTGCCTCGGCCGCCTGCCGGGCATTTTTTTCGGCCTCGGCCACCGCCTGGCGCCGCTCGCCGGCGGCGATCTTGTCCTTGCGCTTGCCGATGGCCCAGATGCCGGTCAGCAGTACCGGCCACAACCCCACGACGATCGGGACCGCCCCCAAGGGCCCGGCGGTGAGCTGCCCGGCGGCCATTGTACCCAGGTCCTCCCGCATACCGATCTCCCTGAAGGGCGCAGCGGAGATGTACAGCCAACTGGTGCCCCCCATTTCATGCTCGCCGTAGATGTGGTGGACATAGCGGCCCGGGTGTTGGGCGATCCGATTGCGCGCCGTCTGTAGCAGCTGCCCGCGCTGGCCAAAGGTCAGCGCCTCCTTGGGGCAGGCGAGGACGCATCCGGGAAGCAAGCCTTTTTCGATGCGGGGCTGGCAAAGGGTGCACTTCTGAACCGAGGGCGAAAACGGATTGTCGTACTCGTAGGTCGGGATGTTGAACGGGCAGGCGATCATGCAGTAGCGGCAGCCGACGCAGACATCGACATTGTAGGATACGGCCCCGCTGGGTACCTTCTGAAACGCCTTGACGAAGCAGGCCGAGGCGCAGGCCGGCTCGAGACAGTGGTTGCACTGGGTTTTGACAAACACCGGCCCCTGGGCGGCTTCGAACCGGTTGACCACGGTGTAGGTGCCGGCATCGGTGCGGCGCTGTTGTTGCAGCAGGCTGAGATCATCAAACGGGCGTTCAGGCTCGGGGAGTCCGTTGACCTGCTGGCAGGCGGCTTCACAGCGGCGGCACCCGATACAGCGGGTCACATCGTGCAGCACCCCGAAGCTTTCCGCGAACCCGGGAAACTGCCGGTTACCGGCGGCCTGCGATCGTCCGGCGACCACAACCTGACTGCCGGCGGCGGCACCCACCCAGGTTAAAAATCGACGACGGGTGATCCCCATGGCTTCTCCTCGATGGGCCTGTTTCAGTTTTGGGACGCGGTCGAGCTTCGGGGCGGGTGGCACTCGGTGCAGGCCGTGGCCGCCGGTTTTTCAATCCCCATCCGTTCGTGGCACGTGATGCACTGCAGGTGATAGGCCCCCAGCAGGGCGGGGCGGCCGTCAGACGGCGTTGCGGTCATCGTTCCATGACAGCTGGCGCATGCCGGGGGTTTGGGAAGCGCGGCCGCATTGTGATGGCATCCCTGGCACAATGTTTCCGATGTTGGGTGAAAAGTCTTGGCCAGCGTATTTTCGGCGATGCGATCCGCCAGAGCCCGGACGATTTTGCGGTGGGGCAGGCGCACCGGCTCGTAGGCGTCGCTGAGGGTTCCGATGGTGACGATTTCCGGGATATCGGTTTCCGGCGGCAAGGGCGCGCCACCCCCGCGGCGCTTGACGAAAGCGGCGGCCATGGCGGCGCGGGCGTCGGGGTCTGTCAGGACGGCCACCGTCTGTTCATCCGCCGCTACCCCGTGGCAGGCTTGACAGCCGGTGGCGGCAAAATCCGGGGCCGGAGTCATGCTGTGGCATCCGGCGCAGGCGGCGTCTGTCTGGGCTTGCTGGTGGCAGCCGATACAGCTTGGATCGCGGTCCGCGACGTGCATCGCCTGCCCCAGGCCGACAAAAGCGCCCTCCCGGGAACCGTCGGGGGTGTGGCAGTCGCTGCATTTTTGCAGGGATGCGTGGTGGCATGTGCGGCAGCTTTCGACATTGGCCTCGTGGCTTTTGTGGTTGAAAGCGACCGCCGATACAGGGGCCCGGTCTTCGGGGGAAGCGGCCAGTTGGTTGGTCAAGCGTGTGGCCAGCAGAACGGCGTCCGGCTGGTTGCGTTTGAACCGGGGCAGGGGCTGGACGGTCGCGATTTGCGCCTGCATGCTTTGGTCGTGGCAGCCGGCGCAGGTAATCGGACCGAATTTGGCATTGGCCTCTTTGGCGGCCTGGGTTTGGTTGATCAGATGACAGCTCACGCAGCCGTCGTGGGCCGCTTGCCGCATGGCGCGCGCCGGATCGTCCGGTGTTGCGGCCGCCACGGGTGCGTGACAATATTGGCAGGCACCCTCGGTGCCTTTTTCATAGTACAGGGTCTGGGTGTCGGCATTGTAACGGTGATGGCAGGCGCTGCAGTTGGCGCTGTCCGCTTCGGCGGTCGGGCCGATGCGTGGGCTGGTTTCATGCCGGGCATGAAGGGAGTGGTCGAATCTCATGGCCGTCCAGGCCGAACGGTCCGGGGCGTTAGGTGTGTGGCACAGGCGGCACTCACCGGCCCTTGGGCCTGCAGGCTCCCCTTGCATGGCCGTTTTGGCGTGACAGCCGATGCAGTTGTCGTGAAATTCGGCCATGTCCGCGTGGTAGTCTTCGCCGGCTGCCTGCTTGAACGCAAAACGGATCCGTCCCTCGTCCTTCGTGTGGCAGGTCGTGCAGTCCTGTCCGGTCAGCGCATCGGTGTGGCGGTCATGGGCGAACCAAACCGGCGGCATCTCATCGGGTGTGGATGCTGTGGAGATCGAGAGCGTCAGCCAATCCGGTCGACCACTGCCCGAAACCATCTGGTCACTGCCGGCGGCGAAATAAACGAACGCCAGAACCATTGAACCACAAAGGCCTCCCCACATCCACGATCGGCTGCTGGCCCGCTTGCGCATGATCTGAACCCTTCAGGTGTGTCCATCAAAATGGCGACGGTGTTTGGTCTGCACCCGGCAAGGACGAAAATTCAAGCCCTAATCTATACCCTCCCTTTAAGGTAGGATATTTCCCTACTATTTTTGGATGTTTTGTCAAGAAAAAAATTCACCCTTTTGGAATTTCCGCATTCATCGGCCCTCCAGGGGGCGGAAGGCTCGGGTTTGGGTGGGGCCGAATATTAACGTCGGCCGGGGAAATGATTCGGAGAGTGCATGGCGCCCCATCTTGGATCGGGAAACGCCTGAGGGCAAAGAAGCGGTGCCGTTGACGAGGCCCGGGTGCCCGGATGGGTATACCAGGCGGTCTGTTTCAGATGGCGGGCTGGGTTGCGGCCGGCCGGGGCGTACGGGTCGTTTTCCGATTCGGCCGTTGCTGCGACGATGCCGTTCACCTTCGGTGTCGCGCGTCGCTGACGGCTATCAAAGCGCCTCCTTTTCCTCGGTTGTTTGTTTCTTCATGTTCTCCTCCGTCCCCTCGGAAGGCTCCGGTGTGGTGGACAAGGGTTCGGCGGCTTCGCCCCAGTCCTCGGGCGGAGACCCCGCCTCCACCGATCCCCGCGGGGGGTAGTCGAGGGTTCCGTGCAACCGGTCGATGCGTTCCCGTGAGAGGCGCGGGAACGGCAGTTTGCCGGATCGCCGCCAGGACTGCACGGCTTTGACCGCCGCCTGGCTGCTTTTCTCGTCCAGCCCCTGGTCGCGGCTGAAATACATCGTTTGCGACGGGAAGGCGAATCCGGTGCCGGCCTCGCGGACGATGTCGTTGATTCGCAGCAGAACGTCCTCACGGATGGCGAAGAACTCATTCCAGTCCCGGGTCAGCGCATAGATCCGGATCTGGATGTCGAGTGAGGAGGCACCGTATTCGAAGAAACGCACCCGGATCGTCTCGCTGTCGATCCGCGGGTGGGCGTGCAGCATTTCGCGGATCTTGACCAGCACGTAGCGCATTTGATCCGGCTCGGTTTCGTAGCGCAGGCCGATGATCGTCATGATCAGCATGCGGTCGCACTTGGCGTAGTTGATCAACTGCATGTCGGCCAAAGCCGCGTTTGGGATGGAAATCAGCGTGCGGTCCAGCGCGCGCAGCTTGGTCGAGCGCACACCGATGCTCTCGATGGTGCCGGTCTTGTCGCCGAAGCTGCAGAAATCCCCGACCCGCACAGGCTGGTCGACGTAGAGAATGATGCCGCCGATCAGGTTTTCCAGGGTCGGGCGGATGGCGAGTGCGACGGCCAGGCCGCCGATTCCCAGACCGGCGATGACACTGTAAAGCGGCACCCCCAAATAATGCGCCGCGCGGGCGAGAATGACCACCACCGCGGCAATGCCGAGCAACTTGCCGGCCAGCCGCCAGAGGTGGGCATCGAAACTGTCCTCCGGGATATTGCGCGAGCGCACGATCCCCGCGAACAGGGCACGCAGGAGCAGCCAGGCCAGCCATGCGGCGGCAAGGTACATGATGATCGTTGTCGTGGTCTCGACGATGATCGCAAAGCCTCCGGCGACGTTGATCTGCAGGGTGATAAAGTTCGAAAACCAGGAGAAGAACAAGAGAGTCGCAATCGGTGTCAAGGCGCGTCGCAGCGCTGTGGAAAACTGGCCTTTGGCTTTCTTGCGGTTGACCATGCGATGGAAAACGGTCAGCAGGACCGCAGCCAGGGTGGTCATCAGGGCGACGGCGATCACCTTCCAGATCGGCGTTTTCTGCCAGATCTCCTGCAACGGGGCTGGTATGTTGGCCGGTATCCATTTCGGGATCATCGGGCCGGTGACTTGCGGCATCGCCTGGGTCCAACTCGCAATCTCCAGCGATGACCGCAAGGGAAGATGGGCAATGCGTTTGTAGAACCGGGGCGCCACCGTGATGGTACGGGCGGCGAACAGAAACTCGCCTTCACGTTCACCGCCTTGGATCTTGGTGATGGTAATCGGCGTGCGGGGGATGCGCCAGTATTCACCCACCTGGCCGGCCTCCACGGTGGCCTGGTCCGGGATGGCCTCCAGGTCAAGGGGGTCGATGCGCCCGAAAATATCCAGCAGATAGCCCAGGGTATCCATTCCGACATCGTAGCGGGCGCTGGGCGCCACCGCCGACAGATCGATCAGCGTGTGAAAATAAGGAACGAGGCTCTCCAGTGCAGCGAAATTGGCGCGCGATTTGTCAACGAGATAGGCATTGAAGCGTTCCTCGAGGCTGCGCGTGAGCGCCTGAAAAGTCTCGATGGTCTGGCGCGGGCTGTCGGTTTGAATCAGCACGATACCGCCGGGGGGACCGGCCGCCTCCTGTTCGACGGTTGGTTGCGCGGCCGCCGGCGCCTGCCCGCAGATCAATGCAGCGGCAATCAGGCACGGCAGCAAGGCAGCAAAAAATGTCTTGTTGTGGGTATTCATTTGGATTTCTACGTTTTTCTCCTGGGCTGCCAGCGCCCTTAACACTTCAGGCCGTGACCTCCTCTTTGAGTTGGTTGATATGGACGCACTTTTTTAGCGGGCGAGTATAAAAATTTACAATCAAAGTGTCAATGATCCCAAGAATGTAGGACATGGCACGGCAAACAAGTTCACTTTTCGCCGGAACCGGTCAAATGGTCAGATGTCGCTTTATCACCCGGTAAATAGCGGAATCGAAAACAGAGTCTTTGGTGGAAAACGTTTTAGCCTGCGGTGCGATGCTTCGGCGGAAAGGAACCTTTATGGGCATTCCGGGTTCAAGCCCGAAGTTAACAATTCCGATTGATTTATCAGAACTTTAATCCGGTGTTCGGTTCAAACTTTTTGGGCACGTTCTTAGGTGTGACCGCATGTAACCTTACCCTCTTTCTGATATACGCAACTCATGAAAACCATCCCATTTTCCGTTCTTTTTTATTGTTTGATCTGCATTTTCCCCTCCTTGTCCACAGCCGGAGATATGGATTTTTTTGTGGACACCACCGATTCGATTCCATACGCATGGGAAACGGTTGATCCTGAAATCGTTCTTCGCCAGCGGCCGGTTTTCATTCAATTTGAAAGAATTTCTCCTGATCATTGCCACGAACTGCACCTCAATTTTTTTGAGGATGTTCACATGACCGTTGTTCTGGATCAGCTAAAGACCATTTCTGCGGAGGAGTCGGTCTGGATCGGATCCGTTTCATCCGGCAGCATGGGGGGGACGGCAACTTTTGTATTTAAGCCGAATCAATTAACGGGCACCGTGCGTTTTGATTCACTGGCATACCAGGTGCGCCACATCGAGGGCGCTCTTCACCTCGTCAGGGAAATCCGAGCACCCCAGGCTGGCGTGACCGCAAAGGCGCTATCGAGTGAGTCGACCAGCATGGAAACCGAGGTCTTCGCACTGGTCAATTTAGAGCGTCAGATCCAAGCCCTGCATCCCCTGCAAATGGACAGCCGATTGCATGAGGCCGCATTGAGGCACTCCCAGGACATGGCGGAGCAAAACTACTTCGATCATACCAGCCTGGACCTCCGGACACCCGGCACACGGATATCCCAAGCCGGATATGCCTGGAGCACCTACGGCGAAAATATCGCGGCCGGCTATTCGACGCCGGCGGCAGTCGTGGAAGGCTGGATGAACAGTTCGGGACACCGTGCCAACATCCTGAGTAGCGGGTTTTGCGACATCGGTGTCGGGTATGCGTATTCGGCCGGAAGTACATACGGCGCATATTGGACCCAGGATTTTGGACGGCAACAGGGGGTGTCTGCCTGCAGTTCGATTCAGGAGCACACCATCTCCGTATCAGAGGGTCTGCACGGCAGTATTTCTCCGTCAGGAATTGTGACGGTCGCCCCGGGGGGAAGCGCAACCTTCAACATCAACGCCGATCCCGGATATCAAATTTCGGATGTGTTGGTTGACGGACAATCACTGGGGAGTCGCGGCATTTACAGTTTTGTTAATGTTTGGGAAAATCATACAATTGAAGCATTGTTTGAAAGGACCGGCAACGATCGCATAACTTTCCCCTGGATTCCGCTACTTCTGCCCGCAGAGTGACGCTTGCCATTTGGGAAAAAACCTTGTCGTTCATAAATACGAAGCATCAGCTATTGCCCATTTTAACGATCACCTTGCCGCAGCCAGGCGGCCAGCCGCTCCAGGCCCTCTGCGGTGGAGACCCGCGGCGCGTAGCCCAGGTCGCGGCGCGCGGCGCTGATGTCAAACCAGTGGGCGGTGGCCAGCTCGCGGGCCACAAAGCGGGTCATGGGCGGCTCCTGCGGGATTCGTAAAAGCCGGTAGACGCCCTCCAGCAGGGCGCCGCTCAGCCAGGCCAGCCCGGCCGGAACCCTGCGGTGGACCGGCGGTTTGCCGCCCGCGGCCAGAATGGCGTCGATCATCTCCCAGAGGGGAATGGGTGCGCCCTGGCTGATGAAGTAGACCCTGCCCGAGAGCCCTGGTTCGGCGGTCAGGCGGTCGGCGGCCAGCAGGTGCGCCTCGGCGGCGTTGTCGATATAGATCGTGTCCACGCGGTTTCGCCCCCCGCCGACCCGTCTGAGGCGCCCGGCGCGGGCGAGGATGCGGGAGACCAGATGGGGGTCGCCCGGTCCCCAGATCAGGTGCGGGCGCAGGATGATGGCGGCGAGGCCCTGGCGCGCGGCCCGGATCACCAGCCTTTCGGCCAGGGCCTTGGTGCGCGGGTAGGCGGCGTGATAGCGCCCGGGGTAGGGCACCGATTCGTCCACCCCCTCCATGTCGCCCCCGTGAAACACGACGCTGGGGGAGCTGGTATGGATCAGAGCGCCCACCTCCTGCCGCCGGCAGGCGGCAATCACGTTGGCCGTGCCGATGACGTTGGTGCGGTGGTAGTCCGCGTAGGGGCCCCAGACACCCGCGCGGGCGGCGGTGTGAAAGACCACCTCTCGGCCGCGGCAGGCGGCGTCCACCGCCGCCGGGTCGGCCAGGTCGCCCAGCAGCTGGTCCACCCCCAGGGCCACCAGCTCCGGCTTGGGGTGGCGTGCAAAGCTGGCCACCCGGTCGCCGCGGGCCAGCAATCGGCGAACGATGGCGCTTCCCAGAAACCCGCCGCCGCCGGTCACCAGGATCCGTCTGCCCGATCGATCAGGGGGCATCGGGGTCTCCCGCGTCTGTCTTGCCGGGCGGCCCCGAGACCACCTGCCGCTCGGCCCAGCGGGCCAGCTGCTCCCGGAAAATTTTGGAATTGTGGCGGATGTCCACCGGAAAAGCGGGGTGAAAGAGGATGGTTTCGATCTTGTGTGTCAGGGGCGTCTCGCATGCCAGCGCCAGCAGCTCCCGGCGCAGCGCCTCGCGGTCGGCCTGCCGGGAGGTCTTTTCAAGCTCGATGCAGATCACCGGGGTCTGCTGACCGCGGGGACCCACCCCCACCAAAGCGCTGCGGAAGACGGCGGGGTGCCGGTTGAAGATCGCCTCGCAGGGAATGGTGAAAAGGGTTTCGTCGGGGGTGATCACCCGCTGGCTCTTGCGCCCGCAAAACCAAACCCGGCCCTTGGTATCCATCCAGCCCAGGTCTCCCATGCGGTGCCAGAAACCTTCCCCATCGGCGATTTTGGCCAGCGCGTCGGCTTCCGGGCGCTGGAAGTAGTGGCGGGTGACCAGGTCCCCCGTGACGGTGATCTCGCCGATATCCCCTTGGGGCACGACCCGCGCGTCGGACCACGCCCCGATGGGGTCGTCGCTGATTTCGATGATGGCCACCCTGAGCCCCTCCAGGGGCCGCCCAACGCAGGTGCCGAAACCCTTTTCGCTGAGGTGGCGGGTTTCGCTGAGGATCTCGCTGCTGCCGATGGAGATGACCGGCACGGCCTCGGTGGCGCCGTAGGGGGTGTGGATCTCGGCCTCCCCGCAGAGCATCCCCGCAAACCGTTTGATGTTGTCCGGCAGCACCGGTGCGCCGGCCGAGACCACGCGCCGGAGGCTCGGCAGGCGCAGGCCGCGGCGGGCTCCGTAGCGTCCAACGCGGTTGAGCAGCGCCGGCGAGGCGAACATGTTGGTGACCCCGTGGTTTTCGATGGCCTCCAGGATCCGCACGGGGTTCACCGCCGCCGGCCGAGTGGGGTCCATGTCGGGGATGACCGCCGTCATGCCCAGGGCGGGGTCGAAAAGAGCGAAGAGCGGAAAGGTCGGCAGGTCGATTTCGTCGGGGGCGATCTGAAAATGGGCCTGGATGTGCCGGATCTGGGCGTCGAAAACGCCGTGGGTGTAGACCACGCCCTTGGCCGGACCGGTGCTGCCGGTGGTGAACAGGATCGCGGCGGCTTCATCGGCGATCGTGCCGGCCGGGGGGTAGGCCTGCCACGGGCGCCGCAGCAGATGCAGCAGGGTGGGGCCGCCCCAGCACCAGCGGGGGCCCACTGTCACCCAGGTGCGCAGGGTTCGGAAAAAACGGGGGTAGAAAAGCCTCAAAAGATGGGCTTTGGAGATCCCCACGAACGCCTCGGGGCGGCTTTCTCCAAGGCACTCCAGCATCCGCTGGAGCCCCATGCCGGGGTCGACCACGACCGGAACGGCGCCCACCTTGAAAAGGGCGAAGCTCAGCAGAAAAAACTCGGGCCCTGGCTTGACCATCAGCACGGTGCGCACGCCGCGGGTGATCCCCGCGGCCTCCAGCCCGTTGGCAATGCGTGCGGATTCGCGCTCCAGCTGGGCGAAGGTCAGGTGCGCGTAAGTCACCCGGCCGTATGCGTCGCGGCCGGCGGGATACACCACGGCCCGCTTGTAGGGCTGGCTGCGGGCCGTGCGTCTGAGGTGGCCGGCGACGTTGACGGGGTCAGGGCCGGCGGTCGGGGCGTTTAGATCCATGGCGGATAATGGTTGCTAACCAGATTGAGGCATCGGTCATTTCAAAAAACGGGCCTTGAGTTTGGCGATCACCCCGCGGGGCTCCGGCGGCGGCCTTCGCGCCGCAAGCCCAGCCGACGCGGCCAGGGCCGTCTGCAGGTCGGCGACCATGCGCTGCTGCTGGGAGGCGATGGCCGCAAGCCCGTTTTCGCGGTTCACCAGAAAGCCAACATAGAGGGCCTGGAGCTGCTTTTCAAGTGCGCTCACGGTCTTTCGCAGCTCCCGGTCGGTTTTGACCCAGAGGCTGCGCTCGGCGGCGACGATGTTTTTCTGGTCGGGAAAGTCGGCCTCGATTTCATCCAGGCGTTTGAGCTCCCGCTCGATGAGTTCCAGCGCGCCCTCCAGGCGCAGCATCTCGGTGTAAAGGCCCGGGAGTCTTTCCCGACCGAAGGCCGCCACCTCCGGTTTGAGGGCGAGCTGCCGGAACTGGTCGGGGGGTGGCGCCCCGCTTTTCAGGACAAAAAGCGCCAGCGCCGCACCGCCCCCGGCCAGCAGGGCCAGGAGCAAAAAGATCACGATTCGTTTCTTCAAAACTCATCTCCCGCAAAAGATTCCTGCCCTCCACGGCCGATTCTGGCGGCCGCAGACGGGCCTCAGGACGGGGTGGCAGTCAGAAAGGCCCTGATGCGCGCCAGGACCCGTTCGGGTTCGTCCTCCAGCAGGTAATGCCCGGCGCGTTCGAAAATCTCCACCCGGGCCGCCGGAAAGCGGCGGCGCCATTCGGCCAGGTAGTCGCCGTCGAAGACGAAATCGTGCCGCCCCCAGAGCAGCAGTATGGGTACTGCAGCCAGAAGCGGCAGGCGCGCGGAAACCGAAGCGACCAGGGCATAGCTGGGGTCGCGGGGGCCAAGCGGAATGTCCTGGACAAATTTGAGGGTCGCGACGCGGTTGGCCGGGGTGTTGTAGGGGGCGATCAGCCCGGCGCGCACATCGGTCGTCAGGCCCCGGCGCGAGGCCATCAGCAGGGCAGCACGGGCGAACAGGTTGAGCCCCAGGACCAGGGGCGGCGCCAGCCGAGGCATGTCGCGAATCAGCCGCAGCCGCAGCGGCAGCCGCTTGCCGTTGGGCGGCAAGAAGGCCGCCGTGTTGAGCAGCACCAGGCGCCGGATCCGCTCGGGGTGCGCGACGGCGTAGGCCATGCCGATCATGCCGCCCCAATCGTGGAGCACCAGGGTCAGGGGGCCGTTTAATCCCAACTGGTCCAGCAGCGCTTCCAGATCCGAAACCCGGCTGGCCAGGCGGTAGTCGTAGCGCCCGTCTTCGGGCTTGTCCGAAAAGCCGCAGCCGATATGGTCCGGCACGACCACCCGGTAGCGTCCGGAAAGGCCCTTGACCAGCGCCCGGTAGTAGAAGGACCAGGTGGGGTTGCCGTGGAGCATCACGATTGGCTCGCCGTCGCCTTCGTCCAGGTAGTGGCAGGTGAACTTTCCCACCCGCAGATAGCGGGATCTGAACGGGTAGAGCCGGCGGAAGGCCGGTGTGGCCACGAATGCCGAATAGGGCCGGGCGGCGGTCACGGTGCCTCCTCGGGGGCGGGCTGCAGGCCGGTGCGGCTCGCTGGGGTTCGCCGACCTACCATCGCACCCCCAGCATCAGGCAGTTGAGGCCGCTGCCGATTCCCAGAAACCCCACCAGGTCGTTGGGCTGAAGAAACTCGCGCTCCGAGGCGATGGCCGCCGTGATCGGCAGCGACACGGTGCCGACATTGCCCAGATACTGGAAGGTGGTGAAATCCTTTTCCTCGGAAACGCCGATGGCGTTTAGGATCGTGCGCTGGTGGGTGGCGCCGACCTGGTGGCAAATGACCTTGTCGGGTTTGTCGAAGGGCCACGATAGCTCACGCTTGAAGGCCTTGTAGGTGGCGATCCCCAAACCGACGCCATTTTCCAGGACCCCGATGGAGTCGGTCTCCATGATGTGGGCGCAACTGGCCGGGATGCCGGTGTCCGGCCCCCAGCAGCAGAGGTGGTGGTGCTCGGTGGCGCTGCGGATGACCCCCCCCAGCAGCCGGTGGCCGCGGTTGGCCAGCGAGCCGGCGGTCAAGAGCACCGCCACGGCCCCGGAACCGCCGGTCAGGGTGGCAACGCTTTTCTTGAAAAGCGCCATGTCGGGACGCGCCAGCAGACGCCGGATGGTGATGTCGACGATCTGGCGGGCCGATTCGGAGGAGACCACCAGACCGGCCCTGATCTGCCCCAGCTCGATGGCGTTGGCCACCTGGAGCATGCCGTTGAGGACCCCCAGGCAGGCGTTGGAGAGATCGTAGACCAGTGTTTCGCCGCTCAGCCCAAGCCCGTGGGCGACGGCGCAGGCCGTGGCCGGCTCCAGGTTGTCGCGGCACACCCCCCCGTAGACCAGCATGCCGATCTCCCCCGGGTCGATCCCGGAGGCGTCCAGCGCCTTTTGCCCGGCACGCGTCGCGCCGTCGCAGTTTTTGTAACCGTCCTCCCAGTAGCGCCGCTCGTGGATGCCGGTCAGGGCTTCCAACTGCCCGGGCTTGAAGTGCAGCCGCTCGTAGAGAGCCATCAGGCGCTCCTCGAGGTCCGCCGAGGTGACCACCAGGGGGGCCAGCTCATAGCCGAATGAATCGATATATACGTTTGTGTATCGCATCGTGTCTCACGTAGGTCGGAATCGCGGACAGCAACAGGCGCTCAACCCAAGGGGGTTTTGTCCGGGTAACGGCGTCCGCGCTCCTGCACAATTTGGGGTTGCAATGCGGCCGTCGACCGGTCCGGCCGAAGCCCGCCTACCGCAGGCGCTGCCGGCCGATGGCGCCGATGCCTCAAGATAGGGCCTCGCACCCCGAAGCTCAAGGGCCAGGTCTGTTTTCAGCGCGGTCTCAGCTGCAGCCTGAAACCCTCCATCTTGTAGATGTAAAGGCCGTCCACCTGAAGGTAGCCGTCCGCCTGGAGTGCGGGGGCGGGGCCTTCGGAGACGGCGGTGACAAACGCCTCCACCATCACCTGGCGGCTGGTGGGAATGATCTGCCCCCGGTAGGTCCAGCGGTGGGACGCGGGGGCCGCCAGGGCGAAGCGGTGGGTGTCGCAGAGTTCCTTCCAGCGCCGGCGGGCCGCGAATTTCAGCAGCTGGAGAAACGATTCGATCCCCAGCGATCCCGGGCAGACCGGGTCCTGATAGAAGTGGGCCTTGAAGAACCACTCGTCGGGATCCACCGTCTTGCTGCCGCGCACGTAGCCCAACCCCCGCGGGCCGCCCTCGGGCAGGAAGATGTCGATGCGGTCGATCATCCGCAGCGCCCGGGCCGGCATGGCCAGGCCCGCCGGCGGGCTGCTGTGGGGGTCGTCCGGCGTCAGCGGCCGGGCGTCCGCCAGAAGGCGCCCCCCCGCCGGGTCTGCAGCGTCGGGCGCCCCGGACGGCGGGCTTTCCCGCAGGCCTACCTGTTTGGCCAGGGCGCTGCGGGTGAAAAAACCGAAGGCGGTGTCCCCCTCGTAGACCATGGCGCCCCCGGTGAGGACCTGGAAGTCAAAGTTCTCGATGATGATGTCGCCGGCCTTGGCCACCTTGGTCAGCCGGGCGCGCATGGTGAGGGTGCCGCTTTGCGTGGAGACCTCGCGCTGCAGCCGGGCGTTGCCGCCCAGGTTGCGGAATTGGAGGTCATGGGGGCTTTTGAGGGCCGAGCCGGCGTAGGCCGCCAGCCAGCCGCAGGGCTGGAGGGCGATTTCCAGCAGCACGCAAAAGGGCATCCGGCCGTTGCGCTCCGCCCGGAAATACCACGCCTCGGGCGGAATATCGTAGGCGGCTTCGATCCAGCCGCCCGGCGCCAGCTGCCAGGGGGGCGGCTCGGCGGCCGTGATACGATCCATGAAGCAGTAGGGCGGGCCCGGCAGGCGGGCGATGAAGCGCTCATGGTCAAAGACCCGGTAGGGTTCCCCGAAGGCCTCCGACGGGTTGCCGACGCAGAAGGCCAGCAGCTGGTCGCGGGAGAAGAGAACCGGCCGGTCCTCGGTCGGCGCAGCCGGCAGGGCGTTCGCCGGCGATGCAAGACGGCGCCGGGATTCCCACAAGCTCTCCAATTCCGTTCGGGTGGTGCCGCTGAGCTGCAGGCTGAGCCCCTGGAAGGCGACGATGCGGCGGCCGTCGGCGTACATCAGTGCGTCGGCCACGGCATAGGGGGCCGGGTTGTAGCCGATTTCGCGCAGGGCGACCTCGTAGACCACCTGCCGCGTGGCGGGGGTCACCGGCCCGCGGCACTTGAGCACGGCCTCCACGCCCGTTACCGGCTCGTAGGCCGCCCCGTCCTTGGCCGTCACCCAGCCCAGCCGCTGCAGCAGCACCCTTAGGGCATGACCGCAGCACTCGTACATCAGGGTGCCCGGCATGACCCGGTCGTCCACGAAGTGGCAGGTGAGAAACCAGTCGTCCGGATGGATGTCGGCCTGGGCGCGGATGCTGCCCAGGCCGAAGCGCCCGCCGGCGGGGTCGAGCTCCAGGACCCGGTCGATGAGATGCATCCGCCCCCCCGGCAGGCGCAGCGCCGGGGCGAGGTCAAGCCCGTCGAAGGCCGGTCCGAAGCAGGCCGAAAGATCGCCGCCGCGCAGGGCCTCCAGTTGGCCGTCGTCGTATTTTTCCTTGGCCAGGGGCGCCAGCGGCGACCAGTCTGCCGGGCGTTTGCCGGCTGCCGGGCGGGTGTCGGATTCGGTCAGAATGATCCCGCCGGAATTTTGGACTTCGGATTCGGTGAAAAAGCCGGCGCAGCCATCGCGCATGCTGATGAGGTGCGCGTCGCCGATCCAGCCTTCGAAGTGGAAGAAGAACATCCAGGTTTCCCGCTGGCGCACGAAGCGGTCGATGGCGATCTCGTAGCGGATCACGTCCCCCGGCCGCGGCAGGCCGCGGTGAAAGCGCACCTTGGCGTCCAGCAGACGATAGGCGCGCTGGCCTCTGACGGCCAGGTCGATTCCCAGGTAAGAGCACAGAAAGAGGTCTGCCTGGCCCGCCTCCACCGCGATGCACACCGGGGCACGGTCGCCGTCCAGATACCAGGCGCCGGGCAGGACGTCGTGCTCGGTCACCACGCGGCCGGGGCCCAGGGAGCCCTTCTCGCCGCTCACCGACACGATCCGGTCCACCAGCATCAGGGGCTCGTCGGGCAGGCGCACCCGCACCCGGTAGCCGTCAACCTCGGCAAATTCCGGCCCCAGCACGCGGGCCACGGAGCCCACGGCGAACTCCATGCACATCTCGCGGGAGTAGGCCGGCGGCGGTGCTGAAGGCCGGGGAGTGGTGGCCGCCGTCGGCGCGACCGGCTTTTCCGCGCCGGCCAGCTCCGCCAGCAGCCGGGTCTGGAGGTCGAAGGCGCGGGCGAAGCCCTGCTGGGACTGATCGGCGAAATCCAGGAAGCGCCGGTGGGCCTCGGCGGTGGCCTCGACGGCCGCGTCCAGGGGGCCCAACAGGTCGCTGAAGCGGCCTGGGGCGGTAGCGGCGGGGTGGGGGGGAGGTGCTGAAGCCGGGGCTGGCGCTGCGGTAGCAGCAGGGGGCGCCGTCGGCCGGGGTGGCGGCCCGCCGAGGGGGACCGTCACCGTCCGTGCAAAAACCGGTGGCGGCGCGGTTTCAGGTGTAGCGCCGCGGCTTCCGTATAGGAAATCCAGGCTCATGGGTAACCGATGGGTCCAGAGGTGTCCCAACAGCTTCAGCACGGTCAGCGGTTCGTCCTCGCCGCGGACCGAGGCCGAGACGGCCAGGTGGGGGCGATCGATCAGGATGCGCCCGATCATGCGGCTGCACGACGCCTGGGGGCCCATCTCCACAAAGATCCGCAGACCGTCGGCGTAAGCCTGCTCGACGGTGGCGGTGAAATCGAACCCGTGCAGGGCCTGGGCGAGGATCGCATCGGCGGCGCTGGCGGCGCTGAGCTCGTAAGCCCTGCCCGCCGCGCAGCTGTAAAACCGGATGCCGGGCGGGGCGGTGGTGGGGAAAAGGTGCAGCTCGCGGTAAGCCTGGCGCACCGGCTGGGCCGCATCGGAGTGGACCGTGACCACCCCGTCCAGGAAAAAAGCGTTGCAGCCCAGCTCGGCGATGACCGCCTGCAGCGCCTGGGCGTCGCCGCCGATGACGCATTCCTCGGGGGTGTTGACGATCAGCAGGCGGGTGTGCCGGTGGCGGGCGATGGCCGGGCGGACGGCGTCGGCCGCCCGGTCCACGACGGCCACGGTCCAGGTGAAGGGCTGGTCGGCGGAGATCCCCCAGGCTTGCCGGGCGGCGCGGCAGGGCCCGGCCAGCTGGGTGCTGAAAAGATCGGTGGCGGCCATGCGCGCGAGCATCTGCCCGCGATCCGGCCATGCGCCCAGGGCGAAAAGCGCCGCCGATTCACCGAGGCTGTAGCCGATGGCGGCGTCAGGGGCGGGCATGAATCGGCGCACGAGATTGGTCATCAGACCGCCGTGCACCACCTGGCCGAAAATGGGTTTCAGCGGGTCTGCAGCAAGCTGCGCCAGGGCCGCCTTTTCCCAACCGGGACCCCAGGCGCTGCGGCGGGGTAGGATGGCGTCGGGCAGCATCTGGGATTTCAAATGGGCGGTGGCGGCGTCCATGCGCCGCAGCACCTCGGGCCAACGCACGCCGATGGCGCGGCCCATGCCCAGGAAATGATTGCCGCTGCCGGGGTAGACAAAGGCCACCTGTCCACCGGGGCCCAGCGGCGCCGGGGTGAAGCAGACGCCCTCAGGGCCGTTTAAGCGAACGGCGGCGCCCTCCCGGACGGCGCCGCGGGCCTCGCGAATCCAGTGCTTTAGGCGCTCGCGGCTCCCGGCGATGATCGCCACCCCCAGTGCTGCGGCGCCCTCCGGTGCTGCGCTGCGGTGCCAGCTGCGGGCGAGAGACGCGATCGCGGCGGCCGGTCCCTGCTGCTTTAGGTGGCGCTCCAGGCGCTCCAGTCCGGCGGTGAGGCCGTCGCGGTCGCTGGCGCTGACACAAAAAAGCCCGTAGGGCAGCTCGCCTGCCGGATGAGGGCGCTGCCGGTGCGTTTTTTGGTGGCCAGTTGCGGCCGGCGCCGCTTCGACCCCCTCCAGCAGGACGTGCATGCAGCCGCCCGCTGAGGTCATGGCCGCGGCCACGGCCCGCCGCGGGCCCTCGCAGCGGTTGCGCACCCAGTACTGGGCGGAGGCCGGAAAATGAAACGGCCCCCCATGCCAACGGTCGTCGGACGGCTCGTTGAGGCCGGGCAGGGGCGGAATCATTTCGTGGTGCAGGCAAAGGGCGGTTTTGACCACCCCGGCGAGACCCGCGGCCGCTCCGCTGTGTCCGACGATCGGTTTCAGGCTGCCCACCGCGCAGGAGGCGGGGGGCGCCCCTTGAGCGGGCTGCGAAAAGACGGACTGCAGCGCGGCGCACTCCACGCGGTCCTCGGCCGGGTCGCCGCTGCCGTGGGCTTCCAGATAGCTGACAGCGGCGGCCGGGGTGCCGCCATCGCCCAGGGCACGCTCCAGGGAGAGGCGGTAGGCGGCGCTGCTGGCAAGGCCGGTGGCAATACTTCCCCCATCGGCGGCGCCGATACCGGCCACCGCCGCGTAGACCCGGTTCCCGTCGGCAACGGCCTGATCCAGGCGTTTGAGCACCAGCGCCACCGCCCCTTCGCCGGGCAGGGTGCCCTGGGCCCGGCGCTCGAAGGGCCGCACCCCGGCGCCGGTTCCCAGCGCCCGGATGCCGTGGCGTGCGGTCAGGTTGCGGACATCGGCGGTGATGTCCACGGCCCCCACCAGAACGGCGTCCAGCTCGCCCCGCTGCAGGGCGCGCACCCCGATTTCAAGGGCCCGCATGCCGGCCGCGGCTTCCGCCGATACGGTGAACGTCGGGCCCCCCAAGCGGTACTCGCGGGCGATCCGGCTGGCGACGATCCCCCCCAGGGCCCCCAGGGTGCGCACCGCGGTCAGCGGCGGGCCGCAGGCGTCGGCGAGCGCGGCCCGCCACTGGGCCAGGGCCCGGGGGTCGAGGCCGAGGCGGTAGCGGTCGTTCCACGCGGCGGCGGCCTGCAACAGGCGCCAGCGGAGGTGAAAGTCGGTGGCCGCGAAGTCGAACTCCACCCCGATCACGGCGCCCATGCGCGGCCGTTCCGGGCGGCCCTGGAAGCCGGCGGCCAGCATGGCGCCGGCGGCGGCCTTGAGCATCAGGAGCTGCTGGGGCAGGAGGTCGGCGATTTCGTTGGGGGCGATGTGGAACTCTCCGACCCCCACCGACAGGTCCGCCAGAAAAGCCCCCCGGGCGCCGGTCTCGCCGAGGAGGCCTGCGGCCGCGGTCTCAGCCCCCCGCCAGCGCTGGGACGGTCTGGGGCCGATGGCCGGGCTGCCGCTGAAAACGGCTTCCTGAAAGGCCTGCAAGCCTTCCAGAGGTCCCAAAAAGGTTTGCATGCCGATGATGGCCGCAGCCGGCCGCGCCGGGGCCTCCACCGAGGGGGCGCTGGGGGCGGGCGGGGGCACGGCCGGGTCGGGGTCGGTGAACTCCTCCAGCAGCAGGTGGGCGTTGATGCCGCCGAAGCCGAAAGCGCTCACCGCCGCCCGACGGGGCTTTCCGGCGGCGCGGGGCTCCCAGTCGGCGGGCTGCGTTTGAACCCGGAAGGGGCCGTCCAATAGCGGGCTTCCGGCCGGTGGGACGCTGAAGTGCAGCGAGGGCGGTAGGGTGCGGTGCTGCAGGGCCAAGAGGGTTTTGATGGCCCCGGCGGCCCCGGCCGCGGTGAGCAGATGGCCGATCATCGATTTGACCGAGCCGATGGCACACTGCTGCGGCTGCCAGGTCAGCCCATCCCAGAGAGACGCCAGGCTGCGAATCTCGGTGGCATCCCCCACGGGGGTGCCGGCGCCGTGGCACTCGATCAGGTCCACCGCATCCGGCGACCAGCCGGCGGTCGCGTAGGCCCCCTGCATGGCCCGCAGCTGGCCCTCGCTGGCAGGCGCCAGGAGGCTGCCGTCGATGTCGTTGGAAAGGCCGATGCCCCGGATCACGGCGTGAATCCGGTCGCCATGGGTCAGGGCGTCCGCCAGGCGCTTCAACACCAGGATGCCGGCGCCCTCTCCCACCACCAGACCGTCGGCGCTGCGGTCGAAGGGGGCGCAGCGGCCCGAGGGTGAAAGCGCCCGCAGCTGGCTGAAGCCCACCTGGGTGTAGAGACAGTCCGGGCGCGATACGCCCCCGGCCAGGATGGCGTCCGCGCGATGCGCCTGAAGGGCGTCGCAGGCCAGTTTGAGGGCGAAAAGCGACGAGGCGCAAGCCGCATCCAGGGTGTAGCTGCCGCCGCCGAGGTTGAGCGCCCGGGCCAGAAGGGCGGCCGGCAGGCCCGCCACCTGGCCGGCCAGGCAGGCATGGCGGTCGATGGCGGCCGGCGTCGACGGCTGTTTGAAAAGCCGGTTTTCCAAGGGACGGCCGAATAGCTCCCAGCTGATCTGGGAGGCGGCCTCGCTGGGAAGGACGATGGCGGCCAGAATGGTGCCGATGCGCTCCCGGTCGAGAGGCGCGTGGCGGCATTGGGCAAAGGCATCGCGGCCGGCGGTGAGCACCAGGTGGTAGAGGGGGTCAAGGGCCGCCAGCAGGTCGGTATCCAGGTCCAGGCCGGCGGGGTCCAGCGGCAGGGGGTCCACCAGACAGGCGCGGCCGGTAAGGGCCCGGTCCGGCTGGGGCTTCTGGCTGACCATGACCTCCGGGGGCGCGGCCCAGCGCCCCGGCGGGACCTCGCGGCAGGTGTCCGCCTTGCCGCGGACATTCCTCCAGAAGGTCTCCACGTCGGGCGCGCCGGGGAAAACGGCGGCGAACGCCACCACGGCGATTGGGGGGGGAGGTGTCATGGGGGGTACGAACTTCCTTATCTTTTTTCTGGGGCTTCGGACCAGCGCGGCGCGAATGGTATACCGAAGTCATCGGGGCTTGGCAAGGCTTGATGAACCACGGGTGCGCGCATCCCGCCGCCGCCGGCCCGGGTGCTGGTAAGGCGAAAAATCGCCTTCAGGGAGCCTGCGCGGTCTTGACACCTGGGTGGAATTGCCCTAAATTCGGCCCGTTGATGTGGGGCGGCGCGCCGCCCCGCAGCCATTTGGCCCCGCGGTTAAATATCCGGCGGGTGCTTTCCAAACGCAGGAGAAACCACCATGCGTATCGCCTTTCCCAGCCAGGAGGACCGCGGGTTCGACAGCCCGGTTTACGGCCACTTCGGCTCCGCCCATTACTTTATCGTCGTTGAGAGCGACAGCGGCAGCTGCGAAACCATCGTCAACCCCGACCGCGACCATCTCCATGGCCACTGCCAGCCGCTCAGCGCCTTCACGGGCACCCCGCTGGATGCCGTCGTGGTGGGCGGGATCGGCGGCGGCGCCCTGCGCCAACTGAACGCCGCCGGTGTTCAGGCCTACCGTGCGGTTGAGGGCACGGTGGCCGAAAACCTGGCCTTGATCCGGGCCGAACGCCTGCCGACCTTCACCCCGGCGCACACCTGCGCCGGGCACAGCCGGGACGGTGCCTGCAGCCACTGAACCCGGCGGCAGCCTGCGGCGGTCGATAACCGATCCGTTGTCAACATTTCAAGGAAGATGAAGCAGTAAAAAGTCAAAAACCAGACGGTTTCGAAAAAAGTTCAATTTAGGGTGCGCAAATCTCAGCGGCGTGAAGCGTACTCAGTTACGCCGCAGCGACTTCGAGATGCAGCGCAACGCAGAAAGTGGACTTTTTGCGGAACCGTCAAGGAAGCGAGCCATGAGCAACAACCCGACCATTCAACCGGCAGCTTTCGATGCCATGCACGACATGCTGGCCACCGCGGGTTATTCCGACCGGGCCATCGCCTATTACCTGGAGAAGCCCAACATGGGCAAACTGGCGAATGCCGACCAGGTCAGTGAAGTCACCGGGGAGTGCGGCGACACCATGCGGGTGTACCTCAGAATCGCCGACGGGGTGATTCAGGATGCCAAGTTCGAGGTCATGGGCTGTCCCGGTGCCGTGGCCTCGGCGATGGCGGTGGCCGACATGGTCAAAGGCGCCAGCCTGGCGAAGGCCCGGTCGATTCGCGATGCGGATATCTTTCGCTGCCTGGTGGGAATTCCAGATCAGAAACAGGACTGTATCCGGCTGGCGGCCAAGACCCTGCAACGGGCCCTGGAGGACTACCAGCCCGGAAATGGTCAGAAAGCGTGAGGGGGTAACCGATGCCGCTTTTCGACTACCTTTGTCCCGACTGCGGTCAAACTTCCGAAATCCTGACCGGCGCTGGCGCCGAGGCGCCGGTCTGCCCGGCGTGCGGCGGCAACCGGCTTAAAAAGCTGCTGTCCGCGCACTCCTCTTTTTCCGGCGCCTCGCGGCACGCCCTGCCTGGTTCGGGGGACACCGCCTGCTGCGGTTCCACACCGGGCCACGCAGGCTGTGCCGGCCCCGGGAGCTGCTGCGGCCACAAGGCCCGCTAGTGGGGCAGGGCCCGTCGGCCGAACTGAGCGCCTATCAGCGCGAACAGCTCGAAGCCCTGGTTGTGGTGCGCCGCCACCTGGCGCAGCTGGGGCCGGCCGGGCAAAACCGTCTGCGCCGCCAGGCGGCCCCCTACCTGTTGCTGCGGGCCGAGATGGCCGCCTTTCTGAACGCCAATTTCAGCGAGACCTGCACCGCCGCCTGCTTCAAAAACCGGGTGAGCGCCTGCTGCAGCCGCGACGGCATCATCACCTTCTTTGCCGACGTGGTCCTCAACGTCCTGGTTTCCGGGGAGGCGCAGCTGGAACACTTGCAGACCCTCTTGATGCGGCCCCACCTGGGCGCCAAGTGCGTCTATCTGGGCCCGCAGGGGTGCTGCTGGCGCCTGAAACCCATCGTCTGCGAGCGTTTTCTCTGCGACACCGCCCAGCGCCGGGTGTTCGGCTGTCAGCCGGCTCTGGCAGATGCCTGGGAGGCACTCAAAAAAAGGGCCAGCACCTTCACCTGGCCCGACCGCCCGATCCTCTTTGACCGGCTGGAGCAAGAATTCATTGACGCCGGCCTTTCCTCCTCCCTGATGTACCTCCACCAGAGCCCCGGCCTGCTGCGGGTCAAGCGTCGCGCCCGGCAGGCCACCGCCGACAGCACCGAATTCTGAAAAGCGCCGGGGACACCGGCTGCGACTCTTTCAGGAGGCCTCTGCAGGCAGGCTGCGCAGCCGCTCCAGGGCCTTGTCGTATTCGTAGGCCGCGATACTCGCCGCCAGCTCGGCGGCCAGCTCGGCCGGCAGATAGGCGCGCGCGGCGGCGAAGCGCGGCGGGATGGTTTCGGGGTCCGCCAGTTGGAGCGCCTCGGCCAGCCCGTCCAATTTCGCCTGCCGTTCGGCCGGGTCGGCCGCCGGGCCTTCGCCGCCGGCCGCCGCCGGCGCCGGTGAGATGGTGGCGATTCCGGCCAACACCTCGGCCAGGTGCGTACCCACGGTGTCCGTGAGGGCCGAAAGGGTCACCGGGTCCGGCGTCTGGCCGGCCGCCAGGGTTTTCTCCAACTCGCGTGCGGCTGTGGAGAGCCGGGTTGCACCGATATTGGCGGCGCTGCCCTTGATGCTGTGGGCCAGTTGGCGCAGGGCGTCGTGGTCGCCGCCCGCCCGCAGGTCCTCCAGGGCGGCGGCCGTTGCGGCATTGTGCTCGGCAAAGCCGATCAGGATCCGGCGGAAGGTGGCCGGGTCGATGCTGAGGGTCTCCAGGGTCTTGCGGACCTCGATCCCCGGCAGGCTGTCGGGCAGCGGGCCGGCTGAGGGCGGGGGCGCGGCGGCGCTCGCATCCGGCGCCGGGACGGGTTTCGGCAGCGGGCAGGCGAGCTGTGTGGCGGGCCGTTTGATGGTGCGCCAGAGGGTGTGAAAGAGGCGGTCCTGATTGATGGGTTTGGAGACGTAGCCGTCCATCCCGGCTGCCAGACATTTTTCCTCGTCGCCTTTCATGGCGTGGGCGGTCATGGCGATGATCGGGATCTGCCCCACGGCGGGGATCGCGCGGATCGCGCGGGTGGCTTCGAAGCCGTCCATTTCGGGCATCTGGATGTCCATCAGAACGGCCTCGAAAGCGCCGGCCTGAACCGCATCGACCGCTTCGCGGCCGTTGGCGGCGGTTTCCACCTGGATGCCGGCGGATTCCAGAACCGCGGTTGCGATCTCGCGGTTGGTGGGGTTGTCCTCGGCCAGAAGGACCCGAAAGCCCCGCAGGCGCTCTTTGTAGATGGAGGCCCGGGTGGTGAAGCGGGTGCGCGTGGTTTCGCTTTTGGCGGCGGTTTTGCCGAAGGCGTCCATCACCGCGTTGAACAGCTCCGACTGGTAGATGGGCTTGGCCAGAAAACCGTTGATGCCCTCCCGCTGGGCCGCGTTGCGGACGCTCTGGTCCTCGAAGGCGGTCATCAGGATGATGACGGTATCGCGCTTGAGGTCGCGGCGGATGCGTCGGGCGGCGGCGATGCCATCCATCCCGGGCATCTTCCAGTCCATCAGGACCAGGTCGAAGGGTCCTTCAGCGCCCGGCTCAGCCCCGAGGCGCTCCAGGGCCTCCTCGGCCGAGTCCGCGGTTTGGACCGCAAACCCGAAGCTCTCCAGCATCTTCTGCATGATCACGAGGCTGTCGTTGCAGTCGTCCACCACCAGCACGTTGAGTCCCTGGATGTCGGCCGGCGGCACGAACTTCGGCGGTGGCGGGCCGGCGCAGCGTTCGAAGCCGGCGGTGAAATAAAACGTGCTGCCCTTGCCCAGCTCGCTTTCCACCCAGATGGTGCCGCCCATCATCTGCACCAGCTGCTTGCAGATCGCAAGTCCCAGGCCGGTGCCCTGGTATTTGCGGGTGGAGGAAGCGTCGGCCTGACTGAAGGACTGAAACAGCAGCGGCAGGTACTCCGGTGCGATCCCGATGCCCGTGTCCTTGACGAAAAACTTCAGAAAAACCCGCTCTTCGGTGGTTTCCGCCGGAACCAGACCCACCAGGATCACGCCGCCTTTGTCGGTGAACTTGACGGAGTTGCTGACTAGGTTGGTGAGGATCTGCTGCAGGCGCAGGGGATCGCCCACCAGCGTCCTGGGAACACCGGGGTCGATATCCACCAAAAGTTCGATCCGGTTCTCGGCCACCTTGTTGTGGAAGACGTCCACCACGTTGTCCAGGATCTCGTCCAGCATGAAGGGGCGGGCTTCCAGGGCCATTTTTTCGGCCTCGATCTTGGAAAAATCCAGGATGTCGTTGATGATCCCCAGCAGGGAATAGGCGGAGGTGTGGATGATTTCGAGGTAGTGGGCGGCCCGTTCGGGCAGTTTTTCGCTCAGGGCCAGCTCGGCGGCCGCAATCACGCCGTTCATGGGGGTACGGATCTCGTGGCTCATATTGGCCAGAAACTCGCTCTTGGCGCGGGTGGCGGCCTCGGCCTGGTCCCGGGCCTGGATCAGGCGTTTCTCCACCAGGCGCCGCTCGCCGACTTCGGCCTCCAGGCGGAAGTGCGAGGTCTTCAGCCGCCGGTTGAGCTTCATAATGGTCACGGTGAAGCCCGCCAGGATCAGAAAGCCGGCGGCGATCAACTCCAGCCAGTACCAGTATTTTTTGAGCACGTCGGCAAAAGTGATCTTGCCCAGGTCCCGGTAAGGCCCGATCTTAAGCTCCCGCAGGAGATCGTGGACGTCCTGGTAGTTCAGCGGGATGGTCCAGCCGGCGTAGCGCCCGGCAACGGCCGCCGGGTTGTCGAGCGTGATCTGGAGCAGGGCGATGGCAACGGCCACGCCCAGTTCATCGGAGGTTCGGCCCATTTTGGCGATCGGCCACTCCGGGTACAGGCGGGTGGAGGCGACAAAGGGCAGGTTCTCGTGGGTGACCCCGTCCACGGGAATGATAAAAAAGTCATCGAGATCGATCTTGTTTTCGGTCTGCATCCGCTCCAGGGTGTCGGTGCGCACCGTGCCGGCGTCGCTCAATCCGTCGCGCACCGCCAGCACAACGGCGTCGTGGGTGCCGGCAAAGTGGAAGTTCTTCAAATCCCGCCGGGGGTCGATGCCGCGGGCGGCCAACTCGCGCCAGGCCGCGTGCCAGCCCCCCAGGGAGTGCTCCTCCACCGCCATGAAGGACTTGCCCTTGAGGTCTTCCAGGCGTCGGATGTCGCTGCGCTCCTGGCGGGTGAAAATCACGCCACCGTATCGGGTGAAGCTTCTGCCGGCATGAAGATTCTTGAGGGTGGCGATCCGCATGGCGCCGTATTCGATTTCCAGATCGACGTAAACCGAGGGGTTGCAGATGATAAAATTAAGCGGCTCCAGACGGAAGGGATCGAAAATCTGATCGTACTCCAGCGGGACGATGACAAACCGTTTGCCGGGTATTTGGCTGGAGAGGTAGTCCGCAGTGGGGGACCATTTTTCCAAGCAGCGATCGACGCCGCGTTTGGCCAGCACGCCGATCAGGACCTGCTGCGGGGTCTCTTCGCCGCGGGCGCCTGGAGCCGAAACAAATGTCGCTGCCAGAAGGAGAAAACCGATGAGGAGGGTTGTGCAACGCCGTCTGTTCATTCTTGCCGTTTTCCTTCCAGGCGCTTTTCTTCCAACTGGCCGGCGCTGCGGCGCTCGGATGGTTCAATCCTGAAGCCTTCCTTCTGAAGAAGCTCCAGGCAGGCGTCGACCGCATCGGGCGTGTAGCGCACGCCGCGGTGCGTGGTGATTTCCTCCAGGGCCACGTCCAGGCCGCGGGCCGGTCGGTAGGGGCGGAAGGAACTGCCGGCTTCTACGACGTCGGAGACGGTCAGGATGGTGGCCTCGCGCAGAATCTGGTCGCCTTTCAAGCCCCGGGGGTAGCCCGAGCCGTCCAGCCGTTCGTGATGTTGGTGGACGATTTCCGCCAGGGGCCAGGGGGCCGGAATGTTTTGGAGGATCTCGAAGCCCACCTGGGGATGCAGCTTGATCAACTCCATCTCCACGTCCAGCAGCCGGCCGGGGCGGTTGAGGATCGAGGTCGGAATGCGGATTTTACCGATATCGTGCAGAATCCCGGCAAAGCGGATGGCCTGGATCTGTTCCTGGGAGAGCGCCAGCTTTTCGGCGATGGCGCAGGCCAGGTGCGCCACCCGCTGCTGGTGGCCGGCGGTATATGGGTCGCGCATTTCAAGGGCGAAGGCCATGGTTTTGACCGTGGCGTTGAGCATTTCCTGAAGTTCGGCGGTTTTTTCGTTGACCTTTTTTTCCAGCACGACGTTCTGGTTGCTGAGATCCCGGCGCATCTGCCGGAGGGTCAGGTGGGTGCGCACCCGGGCCTTGACCTCCGCGGCGTGAAACGGTTTGGTGACATAGTCGACCCCGCCGACTTCGAAGCCGTGGGTCTTGTGACCCGGTTCGTCCAGGGCGGTGATGAAGATCACGGGGATTTCGCTGGTTTCCGGGTCCTGCTGCAAGCGGCCGCAGACTTCGTAGCCGTTCATCTCCGGCATCATGATATCCAGCAGGATCAGGTCCGGGTGGTGGCGTGCGGCGTACTCCAGGGCCTTGGGTCCGTTTTTGGCGATCCCCAGACGGTAGTCCTCCTTGAGGGTGTTCACCAGCAGGTCGATATTGGTGGCGTTGTCGTCAACGATCAGCACCAGGGAATCACGGTTCTGCAAGATCTTCTCCTTCGCTGGTTTCAAGCGCGGTCAGGTCCGCCGCGGCGGCCCGCAGGACCACCAGGGCGCGGTCGTATTCATAGGCAGTGATGCAGTCGTCCAGTTCATGCCAGGTGTCGGGGTCCAGATGTTCGTGCAGGGCGTTGAGGGCGTGCCGGATGGCCTGTGGGTCGGCGTTTTCGAGGCCTTCCTGGATCGCGGCGAGCAACGGTCGCAGCACGGCCGGATCGCAGGTTCGGCCGGATACCTCGGCCGTCTCCGCTTCCGTGGGATGCGCCAGGCTCTCCAGGGACCGGTGCACCTGGTCGAAGGCCGCCTGGAGGCGTTTGAAGCGCGCACCGAAATCTGCGGCGTCGCTTGCCGGGTCGGCCGCCGCGGTTTCCAGTTCGCGGGCGGCTGCCGCCAATTCAGCGGCGCCGATGGCCGCCGCGCTGCCCCGCAGGGCATGGGCGTTCTGGCGCAGGGCCGGCCGGTCTTCAGCGTCCAGGGCGGCTTCGATGCGGGTGGCGTTTTCAGCACTGTCGCGCGCAAAACGCTGCAGGATGCCGCGGAAAGTTGCGGCATCCAGGCCCAGTGCACTTCGGGCCGCGCCGATCTGCAGACCGGGCAACCAGTCCGGCAGGGCGCCCGCCCCCGGGCGTTGGGTCCCTGGGAGGCGCCCTGAAGGGCCGCTGCGGCCTTTCAGGAGCTTTCCCAGAACGGTGTAGAGGGTGTCGCGGCTGACCGGTTTGGCGATGTAGGCGTTCATCCCGGCCGCAAGACAGCGCTCCTCGTCGCCCTTGAGGGCATGGGCGGTCATGGCCACGATGGGCAATCCGGCGTGGCGCCGGTCCTGGCGGATGCGGGAGGTGGCCTCCAGGCCGTCCATGACCGGCATCTGAACGTCCATCAGGACGGCGTCGAAGCGCCTGCGGCTGACGGCGGCAACGGCCTGGCGGCCGTCCGGGGCGATTTCCACGATGGCCCCGGCCTCCTCCAGGACCGCGCGCGCGATTTCCTGGCTGGTGGGGGTGTCTTCGGCCACCAGGATGTGCGCACCCTCCAGCAGGCTTTCGTCCGCTGCGGGCGGGCTTGGGGCGGCAAGGCGATCGCCGCTGTCGGGTTCCCCGCAGAGGGTCAGGATGGCGTTGAGCAGCAGGGTGGGGTAGACCGGCTTGGCGACGAAGCCGTTGATGCCGGCGGCCATTGCAGCGCTGCGGTCGTTGTTGCGGTCATAGGCCGCCAGCAGCAGCAGCGGCACCGGGGGGGCGATTTCGGTGCGGATCCGGCGGGCGGTGGCAAGACCGTCCATCCCCGGCATTTTCTGATCCAGCAGGACAAGGTCGAAGGGTTCGCCCGCTGCTGCCGCCGTTTGGAGCCGTTTTACGGCGTCCGGCCCGCAAGCGGCGGTCTCCACCTGCAGGCCCCAGGCGCTGGCCGTGGTTTTCAGTGCCGCCAGGACTGCCGGGCAGTCATCCACCAGCAGCAGGCGCAGGCCGGCGAGCGCCCGCGGCAGCCCGGCGGAGGCCACCGCAAGGCGCTGTTTGAAACGGGCCGTGAAGTGAAAGACGCTGCCCGCCCCCGGGGTGCTCTCGACCCCGATGGTGCCCCCCATGATTTTAACCAACTGCCGGCAGATGCTGAGTCCCAGTCCGGTGCCGCCGTATTTGCGGGTGATCGAGGCGTCCGCCTGGGTGAAGGGGTTGAACAGGGCGCGGCGGTATTCGGGGGCGATGCCCACCCCGGTGTCCCGAACATGAAACTGCAGCACATCGGGCTCGCCTTCAGTCGAACCGACGTCCAGTTCGACCACCCCGCCTTTCTCGGTGAACTTAATGGCGTTGTCCAGAAGGTTCTTGAGGACCTGCTGCAGGCGCAGGGCGTCGCCGACCAGCTCGGTGGGGGTCCCGGGCTGGATGGCCACGACCAGTTCCAGCTCTTTTTCGGCCACCTTGCTCAGAAACATGCCGGTGACGCCATCCAGGGCGTTTTCGAGGTTGAACGGGCCGGCCTCCAGGTCCAGCTTGCCGGCCTCGATCTTGGAGAAGTCCAGGATGTCGTTGATGATGCCCAGCAGCGAAATCGCCGAACTGTGGATGATCTTCAGGAAATGGGCGGTCTTGGGGGAAAGCGCGTCGTTCAGGGCCAGTTCCGCCGCCGCGATGACGCCGTTCATGGGGGTGCGGATCTCATGGCTCATGTTGGCCAGAAAGTCGCTCTTGGCGCGGGTGGCGGCCTCCGCGGTTTCCTTTGCGGTCAGTAGTTCGCGGTTGGCGGCCTGCAGTTCGGCGGTGCGGTCGGCCACTCGCTGCTCCATGTCGCGATAAGCCTCCTGCAGGGCGGCCTCGGAGCGCTTGCGCAGGGAGATGTCCTGCAGAAATCCCTCGATCAGCAGAAGGCCGCCGTCGGCGGCGCGCACCGCCCGCGCCCGGATGGCGGTCCAGACGGGGCTGCCGTCCCGGCGCCTGAGCTGGCACTCGAAGTCGGTGACGACGCCTTCGCTGGTCAGGCGCGCCATCAGGGTCTCATGGTCGGCGGGGGTGACGTAGACCGCTTTGCCCAGCCTTTCCAGGGCGTCGATCAGCTCGGCGGGCGAGCCGTAGCCGAGAATTGTCGCCATCGCGGGGCTGGCGCTGATCATCTGTCCATCGGGGGTCACCTGGAATATGCCTTCGGGGGCGTTTTCGAATATGCTGCGGTATTTTGCCTCGCTTTCCGCCAGGGCCGCCTCGGTTTTCTCCTGCTCGAGGATACGCAGCTCAAGCGCCTTGCTGTACTCCTGAAGCTCGGCGGCGTGGTTGGTCAGCAGGTTTTCCTTTTCACGATAATAATCAAGCTTGGCGTAAAGCTCCTCGGGGGAAATGCGCAGGCTGGCGAGAACTTCGGTGTAGACTTCGCTGAGTTCCACGGACTCCTGGGGCGTGAAGACCGCCGAGCTGGTGAGGGCCTTGTGGGCGGCGGGGGCGCCGATGGCGCCTGCCAGAGATTTTTCCACCTCGCTGTGGAGCTTGATGAGATCGATGATGGTGATCTGCGCTTGCCCTTCCAGGCGGCAGGCCGCCAGGCAGCGGGCGAGAATCGATTGGGCTTCGGTTTCCTCCATGTAGCGCTGGAGGACCTTTTCGATTTCCAGGCGTTTGGCCGCCAGGTCGATGCTGGCTGTGTGGCGCTCCCGGTCAGGGGGCAGGCCCGCGTCCGGGCCTTCGCCGGTAAAGGCCAGCGCCAGCCGCTTTTCGCTGGGGCCCTGCTCGCGCCAGAGCGACACCAGCACGTAGGCCCCGAGATTGAAAAGGATGGACCAGAAAAGCGTGTGGGAGAGCGCCGGCAGTCCTCGCAGACCGAAGAGACTCTCGGGGTTGAGGGCCGCAAGCCCCCATGGCCCGTTTTCCAGGATGCCGGGCGAAAACCAGCCGACTCGGATCAGGGCCGGCAGCAGCAGAGTGTAGAGCCAGGTCGCGAACCCCGCGCTCAGCCCGGCCAGTGCGCCCCATTTGTTGGCCTGGCGCCAGAACATGCCGCCCACGATGGCCGGGGCGAACTGGAAGACCGCCGCAAATGAGATCATGCCGATATTGGCCAGCATGAAGGTTTGGCCGATCAAACGCTCGAAGCCGTGGCTCAGGATCAGCACCAGCCCTACGGCCGTCCACTTGCAGCGCAGCAGGTGGCGCCGCAAAAAACCCAGCCAGGGCACCCAGCGGACCAGCGGCAGCAGCAGGTGGTTGGTGAGCATCGTGGAGAGGGTGACCGAACTGATCATGATCATGCCGGTGGCGGCCGAAAAACCGCCGATAAAGACCAGCATCACCATCCAGGGTTTGCCGTGATCGCGTGGCAGATCCAGAACGAAGGTGTCGGCCCCCATGGCCGGCAGGCCCTGCAGCAGGCCCGCGGCGGCAATCGGCAGAACAAAGAGGTTGATCAGCAGCATGTAGACCGGAAAGATCCACATCGCCGAGGAGATAAAATCCGGGTTTGGGTTTTCCACCACCGCCACGTGAAATTGGCGGGGCAGAAACAGGCTGGCGGACATGGCCAGCACGATGTAGGTGGCCCACAACAGGTAGGGCGAGGCGGCGCGGCCGCTGAGGGCGAACAGGCTGTGATGGGGGCTCTCCGCCAGCCGTTGGAAAAGGTCACCGAAGCCGTCGTAGAGAAAATAGGTCACGAAAACCCCCGCCACAAGGAGGCTTGCCAGCTTGACGCCGCATTCCACCGCCAGGGCCATCACCATCCCGTCGTGGCGCTCGGTGGGGTCCAGCCGCCGAACCCCGAAAATGATGGTAAAGAGGATCATCAGCGCCACCACGATGGGGCCCACGTGGCCGCCGATCCAGGCGGAAAATCCCTGGCCCGGGGAGGTGATCAGGGCAAAGGTGCTGATGATCGCCTTGAGCTGCAGCGAAACGTAGGGGATGGTCGCAAACAGGGCCAGCAGGGTGGCCAGTGCGGCCAGGGTTTCGGATTTGTCGTAGCGGGCCGAAATGAAGTCCGCGATGCTGGTGATGTGGTGATGGGATTTGATCAGCGCCATCCGCCGCAGCACCTTCCACCAGAGGATGATGCCCAGGGTGGGCCCCAGGTAGACTGTGAGAAAGAGCAGCCCCGAGGAGGCCGCGATGCCGACGCTGCCATAGTAGGTCCAGGCGGTGCAGTAGACCGCCAGCGAGAGGGCGTAGACCCAGGGGTTGTTGGCGGGACTTCTTCCGGCTCTGGCGCAGCGCTCGGCCCACAGGGCCACCAGGAAAAGGGCCCCGGCGTAGAGCAGAAATACGAGCATGGCGACCAGCGGATCGAACATGGCTATTGCCTCGGCACCGGTGGGGGGTCGCGGTCGGCGGGCGACCGCCGGCAGTGGCGGGCGATCAGCGCCAAGACCACCACCAGGGCGGACCATGTCAGGTAGAGGTAGAGAAAACCGACCGGCGGCCGGGTCTTCTCGAGGATGGTCAGCAGGGGCCAGTTGAAGAGCAGGAAAAAAAGGCAGAAAAGAAAAATATGGAACTCCGTCTTGCCCAGCAGGTCCTTGAGGCGCGCCATAAAACCTCCTCCCGGCGGCGTCGGCCACCGTCGGTGCCGGATGGGTGCGACGGCGGTGAATTCCGGCATCCGCTCGAAAAGAATATGAAAAACGGCTCAGCCTGTCAAGCACAACCCCCGGCGGCCGCCGGGGTCTACGGGCCCATCAGGTGCCGCAGCTCGGCGATGGTGGCCGCGTAGTCCGGACTGCCGAAGATCGCCGAGCCGGCGACGAACACATCGGCGCCGGCGGCGGCAACCGCGGCGATGGTGCCGGCGTTGACGCCGCCGTCCACCTGAATGAGGGTCGAAAGCCCGCGGGACTGGATCATCCTCCGCAGCCGGGTGATTTTTTCCAGGCTGGATTGGATGAACTGCTGCCCGCCGAAGCCGGGGTTGACGCTCATCACCAGGACGAAGTCGACCGCCTCCAGGACCCATTCCAACGCCGTCAGGGGCGTGGCCGGGTTGAGGACCACGCCGGCCTTGACGCCCGCCTCGCGGATGAGCTGGATGCTGCGGTGGAGGTGGACGCAGGCCTCGACCTGCACGGCGATCAAGTCTGCCCCGGCGCGGGCGAAGTCGGTGATGTAGCGCTCCGGGGCGTCGATCATCAGGTGGACGTCCAGGGGCAGCTGGGTCACCCGCCGCACCGCCGCCACCACCAGGGGACCCATGGTGATGTTGGGCACGAAATGGCCGTCCATGACGTCGATGTGGATCCAGTCGGCGCCGGCGGCTTCAACAGCACGAATCTCCTCGCCCAACCGGCTGAAATCGGCGGATAGGATCGAGGGGGCGATCAGTTTCATTCGGCAATCTCCTCTAAATCTTGATGGCGCGGCCTTCGGGCTGCGGCCGCGCGGTTGGGGCAGTTAACACCTGCGGCGCCCAAAAAGCAAGCACGGGCTGTCGGTTTCAGTCCTCAAGGGGGCGGGCCTTGACGGGCTCTTCATCCAGGTAGACCACCAGGCTGGGGTAGGCTTCGGCGGGCACCAGGAGCCAGATTTCCTCGCCCGGCCGGAAATAGTCGTTCACCAGGTCCGTGCCGATCCCGTATAGGCTGGCGTGGACGCGCACCCGTCGCTTGAGAAAACCCTCGGGCAGACGGAAGCGAAAAAGGCGTCCCTCGGCGGTTTCCGCTGCAGCCGTGGGGTCCACCGGGGACCTGCGGCGGTTGAGAACCAGAGCGACGCTGGTGCCGGCGGTCACCCGCGAGCCCTTGGCCGGATTCTGGTCGATCACGACGTTGAGGGGTTGGTCGGGGTCGTAGCGCACCGACACCCTTCCGGCGCTGAGATGGGTGCGCTCGCAGAGCAGAATCGCATCGTCCAGACCCAGTCCGGTCAGATCCGGCATCGCATACGCCGCCGGCCGGGGGCCGGCGCTGACCAGCAGATCGGCGCAGCGGTCGTGGCGGACGGTGCTGCCGGGGGCGGGCACCTGGGCCAGGACGCCATCGGCGAACATGCGCGGATCGAAGATCAAGCTGAGATGGCCCAGGCAGAGCCCGTTTTCCTCCAGAATCAGTCGTGCCTGCTGGCTGGAAAGGCCCGTGAGGTTGGGCATCACCAGGGTTTCCGGGCCCTTGGAAATGATCAGGCGGACGTCGCGCCCCTTTTTGATCTCGGCCCCCGCCGGGGGCTCCTGGAAGATTATGCTGTGCTTGGGGGCGTCGGGGCTGAATTCGGAGCCCTTGACGCGGGTGTTGAGACCCAGGTCGCTTAAAATCTCCAGGGCGTAGACCACGTGCCGGCCGACCAAGTCGGGGATCACCACCGTGTCCTGGCTGCGGATGACGAGGGTCAGGCCCAGGTAGGCGCCGGCGCCAGCCAGGCCGACAAAGAACCCGGTGAGGGCCAGGAACTTGAGCACCCGCGGCATCATCGCCGGCGCCTCAAGCCGACGGCGAAGAACCCGTCCATGTGGTGGCGGTGGGGCAGGGTGCGCAACGCCCCCGCGGCGTCCACCAGACCGGCGGCCGCCAGGCGACCGTCCGCCGCGGAGCGTGCCAGGTCGAAGCCGGGGACGGCATCCAGAAAGGCTGCGACCACCGCGTCGGTCTCCTCGGGCTCCAGACTGCAGACCGCGTACACCAGCCGGCCGCCGGGCCTGACCAGGGGCGCCAGGTTTTTCAGAAAGCCCAGCTGGCGCTCGCCGAAGCGGCCCAGGTCGGCGCGCTCGGCGGCCCATTTGGTGTCCGGGTTGCGCCGCAGCACCCCGAGGCCCGAGCAGGGCGCATCCAGCAGGACGCGGTCAAAGGACCAGGGGGTGAGGTTTTTGGGCGGCTGGGCGAGGTCGTGGGGGACAATTTCAGCACAGCCGACCCCCAGCCGCTGGAGTTCTCCTGCGAGCTCCGCCAGCCGCAGATTGTCGTTGTCCAGGGCCACGAGGAGGCCTCGGTTCCGCAGCCGCTGGGCGATATGGCCGGTTTTGCCGCCCCGGCCGGCGCAGGCGTCCAGCACCCGCTCCCCCGGCCTGGGGTCCAGCAGATGGGTCACCAGCTGGGCGGCCTCGTCCTGGACCTGGCACCAGCCCTGCTGAAAGGGGGGCAGCTCGGTCAGCGCCTCCCTGAGCCGGGCGCAGCGAATGCCCTCGGGGGCGTAGAGGGTCGGCTGGGGTGCCTCGGCCGCGGACTGCAGGGCCGCCAGCAGCGCGGCGCGGGAGGTCTTGAGGGTGTTGGTGCGCAGGGTGATGGGCGGGATCGCGTTGGCGGCATCGCACAGGGCCAGGGTCTCCTGCAACCCGAAGCGCTGCAGCCAGCGTTCGACCAGCCAGCGGGGAAAGGCTCGGGTGGCGGCGATGGCGCCCACCGGGTCGCCAGAAAGCTCCGGGAAAGGCACGTTCTCCAGGCCGCGGGCGGCGTTTCGCAGCACACCGTTGACAAACCGTGCCGCCCAGGGGGCGGCGGTCTGTTTGGCCAGTTCGACGGCGGTGTTGACCGCGGCGGAAACCGGGATGCGCTCCATGAAGGCGATTTGAAACAGACCCAGGCGCAGGATGTTGCGGATCGGCGGGTCCATGCGCTCCAGGGGGGTCCTTGAAAAGTGGGCGATGATCCAGTCCAGTCGCCCGCGCCAGCGCTGGACCCCGTAGACCAGGGCATTGGCCAGGGCCCGGTCGCGGCGGTCGAGCTGCGGCGCGGCCTCGAAGGCCGCCGCCATGATCCGGTCGAGGGTCGTGGTCGCGCCCTCCAGGGCGTTCAGCGTCCACAGTGCGGTCTGGCGGGGGTCGTTTGACATCGGCGGGCCCTTGGGGGGACGAGGTCCCGGGGGGCAGAGGGTAAAGGGCGTCGGGCCGGTCAGGCGAGAAGGGTGCCCGGCGGCAGGTGGTGGCCCCGCAGAAAATCCCGGATCGCGAGGCGCTTGCCGGATTCCCCCTGAATCTCCAGGATCGACAGCACCCCATCGCCGGTTGCCACCCGCAGCTCATCCTCGAATCCCGGAAGGACGCGGCCCGGGGTCTCGTCGGTTGCGGCCGCCAAGGGCTGCGCCCTGAAAATCTTGAGGCGCCGGTCGCCATGAAAGGTGTAGGCACCGGGCCAGGGGGTCATCCCCCGAATGAAGCAGGCCAATTCCCGGGCGGACTTTTGCCAGGTAATCCGACCGTCTTTCTTGGCGAGCAGCGGGGCATAGGTGGCCTGCCGGTCGTCCTGGGCCACCGGGGTCAGGGTGCCGCTGGCCAGGCCTCCCAGGGCCGTGATCAACAGTTCGGCGCCGGCCACAGACAGCCGGTCGTGAAGGGTTGCCGAGGTATCCTCCGAGCGGATCACCACCTCCCGCGCGCAGAGGGTGGGGCCGGTGTCCAGACCCTCCTCCATCAGCATCGCGGTCACCCCGGTGACGGTGTCCCCGTTGATCAGCGCCCACTGGATCGGGGCCGGCCCCCGATAGCGGGGCAGGAGCGAGCCGTGGATGTTGACCGCCCCCAAACGTGGCAGGTTGAGCAGCGCAGCCGGCAGAATTCGGCCGAAGGCCACCACCACCAGGACGTCCGGCGCCAGCGCGGCCATTTCGCGGACGAACGCCTCGGTGCGGATTTTTTCGGGCTGCAGCACCGGGATGCCCAGCCGCTGGGCGCTGCGCTTGACCGGGGGCGGAGTCAGCTGGCGGCCGCGACCCACCGGGCGGTCCGGCTGGGTCACCGCCGCCAGCACCCGGTGACCGGCGGCGGCCAGGGCCTCCAGGGACGGTACGGCAAACGCCGGGGTTCCCATGAAGATGATGTCGAGGGGCTTTTTCACGTCAGGCCAGCTTCATCTGTTTTTTGATGCGGCGCTTGTAGAGCTGCCGTTTGAGGGAGCTGATGTGCTCGATAAAGAGCGTGCCTTCCAGATGGTCGATCTCGTGCTGCAGGACGATGGCCTGAAACCCGGAGGCCTCGATTTCGAGCTCATTGCCCTCCCGGTCGTAACCTTTGACGAAGACCGTGCGGGCGCGCAAAACATCCGCCCGGAAATCGGGCACGCTGAGGCAGCCCTCGTTTTCCGACAGGACCTCCCCCTCCTTGTTTACGATCCGCGGGTTGATGAGAACCTGCAGGGCGCGTTCGCCCTCTTGGGCTGCGATGTCGTAGATCAGAAAACTCTGGTCGATGCCAACCTGGATCGCCGCCAGGCCGATCCCCGGCGCCGCGTACATGGTCTCGGCCATGCGGTCGATCTGCTGCTGCAGCGCACCGTTGATGTTTTTGACCGGCTGGGTGGGCTTGAGCAGAAACTTTTCGGGATAGGTCAATATTTGGAGTGGTGTGGACATGGTAATTACCTTGGGGATTGACGGCGGCCGCCCGTCGGCGGTCCGAGGCGGCCTCTACAGGTTCAGCAGCCCGCGTGCGGTCTGGACATCCTGCCGGATCTGGGCCGAGAGCTCGGCGATGCTGTTGAACTTTTTTTCGTCCCGGATGCGCTCGATGAAGTTCACCCGGATCTCCTCGCCGTAGAGGTTGCCGCTGAAATCCAGGAGGTGGACCTCCACGGTGAACAGGTGGTCGTCGAAGGTCGGGCTGTAGCCGATGTTGGCCACGCCCTTGAACTTCTCGCCCAGGCATTCGACGGTCACGGCGTAGACGCCGGTCTGGGGGCAGAGCTCGTCGTAGAGGTTGATATTGGCCGTCGGGCAGCCGAGCAGCTTGCCGCCGCGGTCGCGTCCGGTGGCCACGGTGCCGCGGATCTGGTAATGGCGTCCCAGCAGGAAGCGGGCCTTGGCGACCTTGCCGGCCATGACCAGCTTGCGGATGCGGGTGCTGCTGATGCGCCCCTGGAGCGTGTGGTTCATTTCGATCCAGTCCATGACGAGGACCTCGAAGCCCAGCGCTTGCCCGAGTTCCTGAAGCATGGCCAGGTTCCCCTTGCGGCCCCGGCCGAAGGTATAGTCCTTGCCGACGACGATGGCCCGCATGCCGATGCGTTTTACCAAAAGGTCCTCGACGAACTGGCGGGCCGGGATGGCGGCGAACTCCAGGGTGAAAGGCACGCCGAACAGGATGTCGATGCCCGTGCTGGCGATCAGTTCGACCTTCTGCCGGTAAAGCGTGATCAGCGGAGGGTGGCCGTTGGGTTTGAGCACCCGGATGGGGTGAGGCTCGAAAGTCATGGCCACCGAGGTGCCGCCGATGGCGTCGGCCTTTTCGATCACCGCATGAAACAGGGCCTGATGGCCGATATGCACGCCGTCGAAATTGCCGATCGTAATCACGGCGTTTTTTAAAGGTTCCTTAATTTTTTCAAGGTCTTCTATAAGGTGCATGATGGGTCGGATCCAGGTCGATTTTAGCGCTTGACAGGAAAACCAAAAAAAAATATATAAGACACCTTAACCGCCAAATCAATCCTTCTTTTGGCGGTCGCCCGCGTGCCGAAGTGGCGGAACTGGTAGACGCGCTAGGTTCAGGGTCTAGTCGACGTACGTCGGTGGGAGTTCGAGTCTCCCCTTCGGCACCAAACAAACCCAACGGGTCAGGTGACCAGCCTGGCCCGTTTTTGTTTTTGGCCGAGCGCTGTATCCCCGCTTAAGCGCGTACCCAAACATAGGTCCTTCCGGGCGAAATGGAAGCCCCAATGGTTGGGAATCCGCTATTTGGATTTGAAAAGCCGCCCAGCGGTCCGATTTTGCTTGGCAAGCCAGCCTGTGAGTCGTAAAATAGTTTTAGTAGATTTCCTCATTGTGGTTTTGGCAGCCGGCTCGGTAAGCCTTTTTCTTCGCAAACAAAGCGTTTTCCAGGTTTTTAAGCGCGGCCAATCAAGGCCCCTGAAGGCGCGGGCTCATCATCTCCGGCGAGTCAAGCTCTTGGAGCACCGCCGGTTGGGGGCCAGGGGGCCAAACAATATGCTGGCAAAGTTTTGACCAAACCAAAGGAGGCCACAACATGAAGCAGCGGGATGGCGGCTGGAGCCCCTATCTGGCAGGGGCATTGAGTGGTGTGGTGGGCGTTTTGTCGGTCTGGTTCGCCGGGCAATTTTTGGGTGCATCCACCTCATTTGTGCGCACTGCCGGTATGATCGAGCAGCTTTTCGGACCGGAGCGGGTGGCTCAGATGGCCTATTTCGTCAAGACCGTGCCCAAGATCGACTGGCAGTGGATGTTCATGGTGGGTATTTTGCTCGGGTCGGCCATCGCGGCGGTCACCTCGGGCGCATTCAAGCTGCAGGCCGTTCCCGATATGTGGGCTGCGCGCTTTGGCCGCGGCAGCACCGCCCGGCGTGCTCTCGTGGCCTTTGTGGGCGGCGTGGTGGCGATGTTCGGGGCGCGCCTGGCCGATGGGTGACCGAGCGGGCACGGGTTGAGCGGTTCGCTTCAACTGGCTGTCAGTGGTTTTATCGCCTTGGTCTGCTTTTTTATCGGCGGGATGGTCGTGGCCCGCATCGTCTATGGTGGAGGTGACCGATGAAGATGCTTGTCTACGGGCTGGTGACCGGTCTGCTCTTCGGTTTTTTGCTCCAGAAGGGGCGTGTCCTGCGCTATGATAAACAACTCGGCGCCCTGCGTCTGCTGGACATGACCATCGTCAAATTCATGCTCTCCAGTGTGATGGTCGGGATGGTGGGGGTTTATCTTCTCCATGACCTGGGTCTTGCCAAGCTCTCCATCAAGGCCACGGTCTTGGGGCCCGTCATCATCGGCGGCCTTGTGTTCGGTATCGGCTGGGGCCTTTTAGGGTATTGCCCGGGAACCTCCATGGGCGCCCTGGGCGAAGGCCGCTGGGATGCGGTCTGGGGGATTTTGGGGATGATCGTGGGGGCCGGCCTGTTTGCCGAAGCCTACCCCGCGTTGAAGCAAACGGTTTACACCTGGGGGGATTTTGGGCGCATCACCATGCCCGAGGTTCTCGGCATCAACCACTGGGTCATCATTCCGCTTTTCATCGCAGGCGCCTTGCTGCTCTTCCGGTGGCTGGAAAAAAAGGGACTGTAGACCTTTTTTGCTGGGAGATTTAAGCCGGGGCGCAACCCGGGCGCCCATTGGTTCGAAACAGGCCGCAGCGGCCATCCCTGGCTTTTCGGGGTCACCTGCAGCAGGTGCACGCGCCGTTCGGCCCGGGTGTGAGCATGGATTTCAAAGACACCAATGATATGTCATCCCCGCAGCGAACCCGGCCGGAAATTCCGCCGGATGCAGGCGCCGACTGCGCTGCGTCCGTTTTTGCGGCCTCCCATCCGCTTGCCGAGCGCATCAAAGAACTCAATTGCCTTTACGGCATCTCAAATCTGCTGGAAAATCACGGGGTATCCCTTTCCTGGATCATGCAGCGGGCCGTTGAACTAATACCGGCGGCCTGGCAGTATCCCCAAAACGCCTGTGCGCGAATCCTTCTGGACGGCCAGGAATACACCTCCCGAAATTTCAAGACCACCCCTTGGCGTCAAAGTACCACGATCATACTCAACGACCAGCCCGTCGGGGGAGTGGATGTTTTCTACCTTGAGGCGCCTCCTGAAAACCCTGCGGGCCCGTTTCTGGAGGAGGAGCAAAGGCTGCTTAGGGCCATCGGGGAACGCTTGAGTAAAGTACTCTGGCTGAAGCGCTCAGAAGAAGCCCTGAAAGAAAGCGAAGCCCGCTACAGGGTGCTCACCGAGCAGGTCGCCGAAGGGGTCGCGCTGGTTCAGGATGGGCGCTTCCGCTATGTCAACCCGGCGTTTTGCGGGATGTTCAACGTCCCGCTGGCGGAGGCCCTGATCGGTGGGCTTGTGAGCGCCCCGGCAGTCGGTGCAGCCGATGACATTGCCTGCCTGTACGCCGGCTCTGCGGCAGATGACCCCACGACCCGGGTGGAGAACGTGCACCGCTTGGCCCGGGATGGCGCCACTTGCTGGATTCAGGTCTGCCACAGTCCCATCACCCTGAAAGGCCTGCCGGCACTGCTCTCCACATTCAAGGACATCACCGAGATCAAGGAGCAGCAGGTGGCCGCAGAGAAGATGGCCGACCTGTTGGACCGCGAAAACCGCGTGTTGCGCGCCTCGTTGAGCGATCGCTACCGGCTTGGAGAAATCCTGGGCCGCTCGGCGGCCATGCAAACGGTCTACGAGCTGATTCTGAAAGCGGCCGCAACCGATGCCAGTGTCGCAATTTTCGGCGAATCCGGGACCGGCAAAGAGCTTGTGGCCCGTGCGATCCACGACCACAGCCACCGCAAAAAGGCGCGCTTTGTGGCGGTCAACTGTGGGGCCATCCAGGAGACCCTTTTCGAACGCGAATTTTTCGGCCATCGCAAGGGGGCCTTTTCAAGCGCCCACGCCGATTCCCCGGGCTACCTGGATATGGCCGCGGGCGGAACCCTGTTTCTCGATGAGGTCGGGGATCTGACCCCCGGTATGCAAGCCAAGCTCCTGCGGGCGATCGAGGGCGGCGGCTATCGGCCGGTAGGCGGAACGGAGGCCATTTTGTCCGATTTCCGCATCATATCGGCCTCAAATGCCCCACTGGCCGACAGGGTTGTCAAAGGCGAGATGCGCGATGATTTTTTCTACCGGATCCAGGTGATCCAGATCCAGCTGCCCCCCTTGCGCGAGCGGCGCCAGGACATCCCCCTGCTGGTGGAGCATTTTTTGCGCAAGATGCGGCCGCCCGCTGATTCCATCAGGATCGCCGGACCCATCATGGACGCCTTGATGGACTACGACTGGCCCGGCAATGTCCGCGAGCTGCGCAACGTCCTGCAGCGTTACGCCACCCTCGGCCAGCTTGAGTTTCTCTCCCCGGGCCAACAGCCTTCAACGGCCCCCATCACAGCCGCCCTTGATCTGCGCGAAGCCGTCCAGCAGCTGGAAAAGTCCTTGATTTTACGAGCTCTTCGAGAAGCAGGCGGGAACCGCACCAAAGCCGCCAGATTACTGGGCATATCCCGCCGCGCCCTTTTCCGCAAAATAACCGCCCCATGAGTGCCTGAACCGCCCCTATCGGGGCGAAAACGCTCATATCCTAAAAAAGTAATTAATTTAGATTGTTGTAAGTTAAACCGCCACTCAAAGGCGGGCGCTTAATTCCCAGCGGTCAGCCTGTGGATTTTGTTTAAAAACAAAAAATTTCATTTATTTCCAATTAGTTATCACCTTATTGGGCAGGGTGGTATTTTTTTTGCTGTAATCTGCGGCAAAACCGCAAAAGACGCCGAGTCCGGTCATCGGTGTATAACCTGAAATAATCGCATTTCTGGAGGTGCTTTCGATGAGACTCGTGAAAAACAAAGCTTCCGGTAAATTTTTTATCGTTCTCGACGAGAATGATGCCCGGGAAACCGATTTCATGCTGATCACCCCCGAGGGAAGGGTCAAACAACTCGAGCAGCATCTGTTTGAGTCTTTGGATGACGTTGACCCCGCAGAGGACCGCTGCATCCAGCGCTACACAGCGGCCCAGTTGAAGAGATATCGCCGCTATCTCAAAGAGGAAAGCCTTTGAAACCGAGCTTTCGCGGACAGCGGATGATTCGCGGATGCAATTGAGCAGACCGGAGAGGAGATTTGTCATGTCGGATGATCCTTTTGGAAATCTTCAGGATTGGGGAGAGGCCCTCGAACTTCTCGATGAGCTGTCACGAAACGGCCGTTTGGCGGAATGCCAGCGCGGTTTGGTGCGGATACTGAACTACAAGGGCAACTGGCGCCTTCGGGAGGAAGTCCTGAAGCGCTTGGATCAAATTGAAGCACCGACCGATGAACTGATTGGACAAGTTCTCAGCATCCTCGCAGATGACAACACCTACTACGAGGCAAGAATTATGGCGAGCGGCGCCCTGATGCAATTTTTAAAAAACGGTGAAAGCGAGGTGCGGCCGGAGTTGAATCTGAAAAGTCGAAAAATAATTGAAAAGCTTTGCAAAACACCCCAGCCGCCGATTTTTGAAAAAGCCCTCCAAGAATGCAACCAGGCGTTGGCCTGAGCGGCTTCAGGGTGAAGTCAAACGCCTGCTCTTGATATCAAAAAAGGAACACTAGCATGATGACCAATACGATTAGAAACTTTGGTTTATGCTTTACCTGCAATCACCGCTGGGCTTGTCTGTCTCTGAGAAACAGCCTTCGGGAGGGTATTCCGATTTTGCACTGCGAACAGTTTGATGATGGTGCTGCCGGTGGGGGCGATTTTCGCCTCCGGAAAAAACCGAGAACATGGTTTTTGGAAAATAACGCGACCACACCAGCGCCTTTCTTCAAATCTGGGCTGGAAGCTTGAGGAAAGGAGGCACCATGCGAATCGGAATACCCAGAGAAATACTGCCGGAAGAAAAAAGAGTCGCCGCCACCCCCGAGACGGTCCTAAAGTATATCCAGATGGGTTTCAGCGTGGCGGTCGAATCCGCAGCGGGGGAGGGCGTCGGAAGAAGCGATGAAGAATACCAAAATGCGGGGGCGGTCATAATCTCCGATGTTCAAAAACTTTTTTCCGATTCGGACATCATCTTAAAAGTCAAACAACCGGTCTTCAACGATGCCATTGATCGGCACGAAGCCCGGATGCTCAAAGACGGCAGTATTCTGATCACCTTTCTGCACCCGGCAGCGCATGGTAATCACGACATGGTCCGCGTGCTGCGGGATAAGAACATCACCGCCTTCACCATGGATGGCATTCCGCGCATTCCCAGGGCCCAGAGAATGGATGCCTTGTCTTCGATGAGCACCGTCACCGGCTACAAGGCTGTGCTGGTGGCCGCCAATCGCCTGCCCAAGTTCGTGCCCATGATCACCACCGCCATCGGCACCGTCAAGCCGGCCCAATTCTTGGTCGTCGGCGCGGGGGTTGTCGGCCTTCAGGCGATTGCCACCGCCAAACGGTTGGGAGGGGTCGTCAAGGCCCTGGATATTCGCAAAGAAGCCTGCACCCAGGCCGAAAGTCTGGGGGCCAAAGTGGCGCCATTCGATATTCCCCAAGAACTGGCGGTGGGCAAAGGCGGGTATGCAAAGTCCCTGGAAGCCGAATGGCTGGAAATCGAGCGCAATGTGATGAAGCCCTTGCTAGAGGAGGCTGACGTTGTGGTCCTCAGCGCCCTGGTGCCAGGTGAGGTCGCACCGATTCTGATCACCGCGGAAATGGTGCGGGTGATGAAGCGGGATGCGGTGATCATGGATATCGCCATCGATCAGGGGGGCAACTGTGCGGCCACGGAGCCTGGGGAGTTTGTTCAAAAAGAAGGCGTCCACATTTGCGGCATCCAGAACATTCCGGGCAGAATGGCCGTCCATGCCAGTTGGTTGTACGCCAACAACATGTACCACTATGTGGCCAATCTTTTCAAAAACGGAGTGGGCACCCTCGATTTGGATGACGAAATCGCCAAGGAATCCCTTGTGACCTACCAGGGTAAAATTGTTTTTGAAGGCGCCCTTAAGGCGATGGGTTTTCATTACGTGCAGTGATGCCTGTCGGGAGGCTTTGTATGGAAAATCTTTTGTTTTTGAGCGGGGTTTTTCTTTTCTACTTTTTTGTCGCCTATGTCCTGATCTCCCGCGTTCCAACCCTCCTGCACACCCCCTTGATGTCCATGACGAATGCTGTTTCCGCCGTTACCCTGCTGGGCGCCCTGATTCTGTTTTCGGTTCCGACGACCGCGGTTGAAAGGATTCTTGCCGGCCTCGCCATTGTGGCCGCGGCCTTCAATGTCGTCGGCGGGTTTGCCATTACGGATCGCATGCTCAGGCTCTTCAAAGAAAAAGAGGCCGAGACCGAGACCCGATGACCGAGACCCGTTACGTCCTCGATCTGGTTCTGGACCTGGTGGTGATCGCCTTTCTGGCTATCGGGATCTGGCAATTTCGGACGCCCCGTGGCGCTAAATTCGGCAACCTGACGGCGGCATTTGCGCTGTTGTGCGCATTTGTCCTGGTTTTGTGGCGCAGCGGAGTTGTCGACCCGGCAACGGTGGTGATCTCGCTGCTGATCGGCAGCGCAGGCGGATATGCCGTGGCCAGGGCGGTCAGCATGATTCAGATTCCCGCCATGGTGGCGGTGCAAAATGGCGCCGGCGGCATGGCGGCCGTTTTGGTGTCACTGGTGGAACTGATGCGCCGGGCCGATTCCCTGGAATTTGTGAACGAATTTTCGGGGGTCCTGGGATTGGCCATCGGTGCCCTGACCTTCAGCGGCAGCATGGTGGCAGCGGCCAAACTGGCGGGTAAGATGCGGCAGCCCCCCCAGGTGCTGCCCGCTCACGGCGTGCTGGTGCTCGCCACGCTGGTCGCCATGGCGGCCATCGGCCTGTGGTCGCTCAATGTGCCGATTGTGGTCAGATTGTACCTGCTGATTTTCCAGATCGTACTTGCGGCCGTCTTTGGGGTACTGTTTTCGATTCGCATCGGCGGCGCGGACATGCCGGTCTTGATTTCATTTTTAAACGCCAACACGGGGTTGGCGGCGGCGCTCTGCGGGATGGTGATCGGAAATCAGCTGCTGATCGCCTTCGGCGCCACCGTGGCGGCCTCCGGCTCGATCCTAACCCACCTGATGTGCCGGGCGATGAATCGCAATCTTTTGCGAATATTCGTTCCCGACAGCCGTCAACCGAAAATCGTTGCCCAAGGTCGAACCGAACCAGCGGCGGCCGGTTTGCCAAACCCACCGGTTTCCCCCGCCGACAGTCAGCGCGCCGACGGCTCAAAGCTGGAGCAAGCGCTTGCCGTTCTGAGCGATGCCAAAAAAATCATCATTGTCCCGGGCTACGGCATGGCGCTCGCCCAGGCCCAAGGGGAGTTGGTGGCCTTGGCCAATAAATTGGCCGAGATGGGCAAGCGGGTCAGATACGCGATTCACCCGGTGGCGGGGAGAATGCCCGGACACATGAATGTGCTGCTGGCCGAAGCCGGGGTCGACTACGATCTTCTGGTGGAGATGGAGGAGATCAACCCCGAGTTCCAGGCCACCGATCTGGCGCTGGTCGTCGGGGCCTGCGACGTGGTCAACCCGGCGGCCATCGATGTGCCGGGCACCCCCATCACGGGCATGCCGATCCTGCTGACCCATGAAGCGCGACATGTCACTTGCTGCAATTACGATGACCAGCCCGGCTATTCGGGGGTCAAAAACCCGCTCTATGAGAAACCCCACACGCTCCTGCTGACGGGTGATGCCAAGGAAACCCTCCACCGCATTTTGGAGGCCCTGACAGATGAAAAGCCCGTGATTGTTCACCCCGCTGCGGTGGCCGCCGGGGATGTTCTGGCCGCCGCGTGCGACGCCCTCTTATACGCCAAAACGGTGGTGATCGTTCCCGGTTACGGGATGGCCCTGGCCCAGGCGCAATTCAAAGTCGCGGCATTGGCGGCGATGCTTGCAAAGCGGGGCGCCGCTGTCAAATTCGCCATCCACCCCGTGGCGGGGCGGATGCCCGGCCACATGAACGTCATCCTGGCCGAGGCCGAGGTGGATTACGAAAACCTGCTGGAAATGGACACCGTCAACCCTATGTTTGAAGAAACCGACGTGGCGCTGATCTTCGGGGCCTGCGACGTGGTTAACCCCGCGGCCATCGATGTGCCGGGTACCCCGATTTCCGGCATGCCGATCCTGATGGCGCACGCGGCCAAGACCGTTATCGTCTGCAACTTGGATTCGAAGCCCGGTTATTCGGGCGTTGACAATCCCCTTTACGAAAGCCCAAAAACCATTCTGCTCTTGGGTGATGCCCAAAAGACGGCCAGTAAGCTGATCTCTGCGCTGGAGGCGCTGCATGCCTGAAGCGGGCTGATGCTTGAACTGGCTTGGCGAGCCGGGCTCTCATGACGGAAACAATCGACGACCTGCGGTAGACCACCCGCCACGTATCGTGATCGGTTTGGGCGGATGTAAGGCCGGGGACGGGTCAAAAGACCGGCAAGATGTGAAATTAAAATTCCCGGGGCCTCACAACAGATCATCGATGGGGGTGTGTTCAAGGCCGAACGCGTCAGCTACGGCCTCATAGGTAACCTTACCGTCGATAACATTGGCGCCCAGCTTGATGTCGCTGTTCTTCTGCATGGCCGCCTTCCAGCCCTTGTTGGCGATTTCCACCGCATAGGGCAGGGTGGCATTGGTCAGTGCCATGGTCGAGGTCCGTGGCACCGCCCCGGGCATGTTGGCCACGCAGTAATGGACCACGCCCTCAACCGTGAAGATCGGGTTGCCGTGGGTCGTGGCCCTGGAGGTTTCAAAGCAGCCGCCCTGGTCGATGGCGACATCCACCATGACGGTGCCCGGCTTCATGGTTTTGAGCATCTCGCGGGTGATCAACTTGGGCGCCTTGGCGCCGGGAATCAACACCGCACCGATGATGACATCGGCCTGCCTGATGAGTTCCCGCAGCGTCGCCGGGCTGGAAAAAAGGCCGAAACAATTGGCCGGCATCACGTCACTCAGATACCGCAAGCGGTCGAGGTTGTTGTCCAGGACATACACCTTGGCGCCCAGACCGCAGGCCATCTTGGCGGCGTTGATGCCGACGATGCCGCCTCCGATGACCACCACATTGCCCGGGTCCACGCCCGGCACGCCCCCCAGCAGCACGCCGTGGCCTCCCTGGGCCATTTCCAGATACTTGGCCCCCTGCTGTATGGCCATTCTGCCGGCCACCTCGCTCATGGGGGTCAACAGCGGCAGGGAGCGGTCCGGCTTTTGAATTGTTTCATAGGCGATGCAGACGGCCCTGCTCTGGATGAGGGCCTTGGTCAGCTCCTCCGCCGCCGCCAGATGCAGGTAGGTGAAGACGATCTGGCCTTCCCGGATCAGATCGTACTCGGCGGGCAGGGGTTCCTTGACATGCATCACCATGTCGGATCTTTCAAATATTTCGCGGTTTGTCGCAATTATCTCCGCGCCGGACTTGAGATAGGTGGCGTCCTCGAAGCCGCTGCCCTTGCCGGCCCCCTTTTCCACCAACACCTTGTGGCCGTTGGTGATCATCACCTCGACCCCTGCCGGGGTCATGGACACGCGATTTTCTTCTGTCTTGATTTCTTTCAAAATTCCGACGATCATTCGTTTCTCCTCCTTTGGGTCTAAGCTATCGCGGGTTTTTATCCTTACTGTAAAAGAAAGCGTGCTTCTGAACCATCGTCCTTACGCTCTTCATTACACTGGAGGAAAAGTTTTGCCAATTAGATACACGAATGAAAAGTCAGAAGGGGTTTAGAAATTTCAAGCACCATTCGTCACATCTTATCCTGCCGCGGACCCGAACCCCGGAGGACAGAGCCGGCCATGCAGCCAGATCCCAAGACCACCAACATCATCCTGTATTGCCGCAAGTGGGGCCCCACGGTCCGCTTCTACCGTGAACAGCTGGGCCTGAGCGTGACCTTCGCCAGCGACTGGTTCGTGGAGTTTCGCCTGAATGCCCTTTCCAGGTTGAGCATCGCCGACGAAAAACGCGCCACCGTTAAAGGCTGCGGGAGCAGGGGGGTCACCTTGGCGCTGGAGGTGGAGGAGATTGCGACCCTGCGGGAATCCGCCCTGAAAAGCGGGCTGGCGCCGACGGCAATCCGCAGCCATCCCTGGGGCGCCTGGGTGTTTTACCTTTTCGATCCCGAGGGGCACCGGCTGGAGTTTTGGCAGGCGCGGGCTTTCGATGAGGGGGCAGGCCCGCAAAAGCGCGGTCAGGTTTTGATCTGAATGATCCCGCGGGTCGGCTGATGGGGAAAGTCTTCCAGGGGGGCCAGATCGTCCTTGTCCCGCAGAAAGGTCGGCTCGCTTTGCAGGTAGTGCACGATGGCCGCGGCCACCGCCCTCAGGGATGCCATGCGGGTGCGCTCGTAGCCGTGGGAGCCGTCGACGCCGAAGCAGACCAGCGCCGTGCGGGTATCGTTGCCGGCCTCGATCGCCGAGGCGGAGTCGCTGCGGTAGAAGCGGAACACGTCTTTGGCATAGGCGAGGTGGTTGTCCTGGCAGATTCTGACCAGCTTGCGGCTGAGGTGATAATCGAAGGGGCCGCTCTGGTCCATCATCCCGATGGTCACGCCGTCCTCCAGGGCATTTTGGCCCGGGGCCAGCGGGGCGTGGTCGATCACCACCATCTCGGCCACATCGACGCAGACCGCCGCCGAGGCGCCGTTGCCGACCTCTTCGAAAACCGTGAAAATCAGGTGGCAATCCACGGGCAGCGCGGCTCCTGCATCGCGGATGGCCTTGGCGGCGGTCAGTAAGACCGCCACGCCCGCCTTGTCGTCCAGGTGCCGGGCGTTGATGAACCCGTTGGGCGTGATTTCAGGCAGGGCGTCGAAGGCCACGAAATCCCCGACCGAAAAGCCGGCCGCTTGCAGCCCGGCCCGCGATCGGGCGGGGACGTCCACCCGGATTTCGATGTGATCCCAGCCGGTGGGTTGGCTGTCCACCGCGTCGCCGAAAACATGTCCGGATGCCTTAAGGGGCAGAACGGTTCCCCGCTGCGGGCCGCCGGGCGTGAAGACGGTCACCCGCCCGCCCTCCGCGAATCGGCTGGACCAGGTCCCGATGGGGGCAAGCCCCAGCCGTCCGTTTTCTTTCAGCCGGCTGACCATGGCCCCCAAGGTGTCCAGGTGCGCCGTCACGGCGCGATCCAGAAGCTTCCCCTTGCCCCGCAGGGTCGCCCGGATGGCGCCCCGCCGGGTGACGTTGACCTCCAGCCCCAGGCGCTGGAGCTTCTGGCCGACAAAATGGACGATCTGGTCGGAGTACCCCGAGGGGCTGGGAATGTTCAGCAAGGCCAGCAGGGTTTCCTGCAGGTAGGCAGGGTCGATCGCTATCATCGGCTCAGGCCTGCCTCGCCGGCTGGCCGGTGGCCGCGGTCTGGGGAAAGAGAAAGTCGATAAAGCGCTCGGCTGTCGGCTGCGGCTCGTGGTTCGCCAGCCCGGGGCGCTCGTTGGCTTCGATGATCCAGTAATCCGGGCGGCTCCGGTCGGGCACGATGAGATCCAGCCCGGTGACCGGAATCTTGAGGGCCCGCGCGGCTTGCTCGCCCACCGCGGCCAGTGCCGGGTGAATCTCGCCGGTGACATCGGTGATGGTGCCTCCCGTGTGCAGGTTGGCGGTTTTGCGCAGCGGAATTTTTTCCTCCGCCGGGGGTACGTCCTCCAGGCCGTGGCCGCTTAGCCGCAGGCAGCGCTTGGTTTCAGCGTCCAGCGGCAGACGCCCTTCGCCGCCCGTCGCGGCCGCCCGCCGCCGGTTGTACTTTTCGATCAAGGTGCGCACGCTGTGCTGCCCCGTGCCGACGATTACCGGCGGCCGGCGCACGGCGGCGGCCACCATCCGGTAATCGATCACGATCAGCCGCAGGTCCTCCCCGGCGACCAATTCCTCCAGGACAACATCCGGACAGTAGCGGCGGGCGCGCCCGATGGCCTGTTCCAGATCCGCCTCGGTCCTGAGATCGACGCTGATGCCGTCCCCCTGCTCGCCGCTGGCCGGCTTGACCACCAGGCGCCCCAGGGCGGCGAGAACATTGCGGTTCTGCTCGGGCTTTCCGGCGGGGTGCTGCCGGGGGACTTTCAGGCCGGCCGTCCTCAGGACCCGATGGGTGACCCGCTTGTCGTCGCATCGGCTCATGGCTACGGCCGAGGTCTGATCGCTCAGGGATTCCCGGCAGGCAACTGTGCGGCCGCCCAGGGTCAAGTCGAAATAGCCGTACTCGGCGTCCACGACCCTGACCCCGATCCCGCGGCGCTGGGCCTCCTTGACGATGATGGCCGCATAGGGGTTGAGCTGGGCCGCCGGGGAGGCGCCGGTGTATAGGGGTTCGTTGATGGGGTTCTTGCGTTTGACGCAGAAGACCGGGACCCGCTGGAAACCCATTTTTTCATACAGGGCGATGGCCTCGGCGTTGTCGTGGAGGACCGAAAGATCCAGGTAGGCCCTTCCGCGGGTCAGGTAGTGGCCGGCCAGATGACGCACCAGGGCCTCTCCCACCCCCGGGGCCTGGGTTTGGGGATCCACCGCCAGGCACCAGAGGCTGGCGCCGTTTTCGGGGTCGGCAAAGGCCTCGGTGTGGTCCACCCCGGTTACGGTGCCGACGATCCGGCCGTCCCCACGCGACTCCGCAACCAGGTAGGTCCGTTTGCGGGAGGCGCTGTGGGCGAGAAGGAACGTGGGATCACAGCCGACCATCTGGCGGGTGGCATACAGGCGGTTGATCTCCTCGGCGTCTTTGCGCGAATGCAGCCTGCGGATCGTGAAAGCTCCCGAGCGCGGGCTGCGCGGCTGGTATTCGTGCAACCACAGGCGGTAGGCGTGGGAGGGATCCAGGAAGAAGCGGTCCGGCCCCATCGCGAGCAGTACGTGGGGGTCGCGCAGGTAGAAGGTGATGTCGCGCTTGCCCGCGGTCTCCCGCTCCATTGCGGCGCAGAGCGTCTTTTGGGAGCGGAAGGTGTGGCCGAAAATGATCCGCCCCCAGCCCATCTCGATCGTTGCATTGGCGCTCATCTGGGCGGCTTTGGGTCCCTGGGGGAGCTTCTCGTTGCGCAGTGTGAAGCCCGTCATGCGCTGCAGTCGGTCGCGCAGCTCGTTGGGTCGTTCCATTTGCTGCCTCCTGACGGATGCGAACATCCTGGCGTATCGCGGGGGTCAGCTGTCGACCCCCGGCGTGGTCTGTTTTGGCATCATTTGGGTGCGAGGCGTGCCGGTCAATGGGCCGCGTCACAGTCCCTGGGCGGCCAGCCAGTAGCTTAGGACCGCCATTTGCCAAATCTTCGAGCCCCGCAGTGGGGTGAAGTGGTCCTCCGGCTCGGCCAGCAGACGGTTGACGTGCTGGGGATTGAAAAGCGCGCGCGCACGGCTTCGCGGGGACAGCAGGGCCTCCTGCACAAAGGCCAGATAGTCCCCCTGGAGGTGTTTGAGGGCCGGCACCGGGAAATAGCCCTTGGGGCGGTCGATCACCTCCGAGGGGATGATGCCGCGGGCGGCCTCCTTCAGGACGTGCTTGCCGTCGCCCGCGACCTTGAATCGGGCGGGAATGCGGGCGGCGAGTTCCACCACCTCATGGTCCAGAAAAGGCACGCGGGCCTCCAGCCCCCAGGCCATGGTCATGTTGTCCACCCGCTTGACAGGGTCCTCCACCAGCATCACCGTCGTGTCGATCCGCAGGGCCTTGTCGATGGCCCGGGGAGCGCCGGCAGTCGCGAAGTGCCCCGCCACAAAAGCGGTGCTGTAATCGTCTTTCAGAAACTGCGGGTCCACCGCCGCCGCGTATTCCGCATGGGTGCGGTCGAAAAAATGACCAGCATAGTCTTCAAGCGCCGCGCTGCTGGTCATCAGGGGCGGATACCAGTGATAGCCGCCGAATATTTCGTCGGCCCCCTGACCGCTTTGGACCACCTTGACGTGCCGGGCGACGGCCCGGCTCAACAGGTAAAAGCCGATGCAGTCGTGGCTGACCATCGGTTCGCTCATCGCAGTGATGCAGTCGTCGATGGATGCGAGAACATCCGCCGCCTGGGCTTCGATGCGGTGGTGACGGGTGCCGAAGTGATCGGCCACGCGGTCGGAATAGCGAAACTCGTTACCCGCCTCGCCGTTGACGGCATCGAATCCGATGGAGAAGGTCGTCAGGTCCCTCTGGCCCAGCTCGGCCAGCAGCCCCACCACCAGGCTGGAATCCACCCCCCCGGAGAGCAGTACCCCCACCGGCACATCGGCCGTGAGCCGCCGCTTGACCGAACGCCGCAGCGCCCGCCGGACCAGGGCTTGCCATTGGGCGAGATCATAGCCGCGCTCCTCCGGGCGGGGGCCAAAATTCAAGCTCCAGTAAGGTTTTGTCTCGATGCCGCCCCGGGCATCGATGGTCATGGTCTCCCCCGGCGGCAGTTTGCGGACGGAGCTGAGGATCGTGCGGGGGGCCGGCACCACCGAGTGAAAGGTCATGTAATGGTGCAGGGCCACCGGGTCGATGTCGCCCGCAACATCCCCGCCGGCGATCAGTGCGGGCAGGGAGGAGGCGAACCGAAACTCATCCGGCCCCTGCCGGTAGTAGAGCGGCTTGATGCCCAGGCGATCACGGGTCAGGAACAGGCGGCCGCTGTCGCGCTCGTAGATGGCGAAGGCGAACATGCCGTTCAAGCGCCGCACGCAGTCCTGACCCCAGGCATGATAGGCTTTGAGGATCACCTCGGTGTCGCCGGTCGAGAAAAACCGGTAGCCCCTGTCTTCCAGCGTTTTGCGCAGCGCTGCAAAGTTGTAAATGGCGCCGTTGAAGATGATGCTCAGGCCCAGCTGGCTGTCGACCATGGGCTGCTGGGCCCGCTCGCTCAGGTCGATGATCTTGAGGCGCCGGTGCCCCATAGCAACGGGGCCCTGAACGAAAATCCCCTGGGCATCCGGCCCGCGCCGCTTCAGGGAGGCGGTCATTTTCTCCACGCAGCGCGCGGAGGAACCGATACCGCTGAATTTCATTTGACCGCAAATGCCACACATAAATGGTCTTGTCGTCCTTTCCGTTTCGGGTTGCCTTTTTTCCGGGTCTTGGGCCGCACCGGCCGCTGTTTCCCGATGGTGCGCCGCATCCAGCCCTCACCGCAGGGCGCGCGATCAGCAGCACACCCCGCGGCAGGCGCCGCAGCGCAGGCCGGAGAGCGGCGTGCTCGGCCCTGGTCTCAGGTCTTGAACTTCGCGGTCGCCTCCTCGAGGGCCGATTTCATGTCGTTCAGCGCCGTTTCAACCCCGGCTTTGAGCTCTGCAAAGGCATCTTCCCCGGCGGATTTCAGGTCGCTCAGTTTGTTTTCAACCTGCGCTTTGCGATCCTGGAGTTGGTCGATCTGGCGATCGAGCTCGATCCGGACCTTGGCGTCGCCCTGTTTGGCCTGCGCCTTGAGCTGCTGGATTTGGGCGACGATCTCCTCGAGCTTGGCCTCTGCCAGTTGCTGGTATTGTTCCTTTGACGTCATGAGGGTTCTCCTTTAATCCTTGCGTTTGGGTTTGTCGTTTGCTGTCAACAGGCCGCGGCGACGATGGTGGCGATGGTGCTGCCTTTCGAGGCCGCCTTGGAAATAAAATGATCCGCCCCGCGGGCCAAGGCCGCCTCGCGGTATTCCGGCAGGTCGTAGCTGGTCAGAACCACGATCATCGCTGCGGGGTGGGCTTCGCGGATCCGCTGCAGCAGATCCAGGACGCGGCAGCCCGGGAGGTCGATATCGGTGAATATCAGGCCGGGGCGATGCCGTTCCACCTTGCGGATGGCGTCCTCACCGCTATGCGCTTCCAGGATTGCAACCCCCGGACAGCGGCGCGCGATCGTTTCCCTGACCGCGCGTCGAAAGGCCCGGTGGCTGTCAACCAGTAGTATTTCCTGAAGAGCGCCCATGCATCATGACCCTGGCGGCGGCCGGTATTCAAATAAGCGGCCACGATCCTCATGGGGGCAGCGTGTGCGCCCGCCTTGCCGAAGCGGTTTTGCGGCAGTAGATCCGCCCCTTTCGACGGTTCGGCAGGTCCGCCACGGGAATGCCGGCCCGCTGCCCTGTGACGTCCTGATTGAAACCTTACTGCATTCGGTGGGCGGCTTGAATATGGTCTGCGACCCATTTGATCGCCTTCTGCGAGGTATTTCGGGTTGTGCAGCCACCTCCCCGGCCTTTTTTGGAACGTCTCAGTCCGCCGATGCTTCAGGGTGGTCCAGCGGCTCACCGGGTGGTGTCCAACCCAGCGGCTTTTCCCCCGGGGCGCGATGTGCTATGTGCCCGGATGATAAGGTTGCCCGACATGCCGGGCAGCGCTGCCGACGATGGGCCGCCCAGGGTCGATTATCCCCTTGGCGGCAGTCCCCCGGATGCAAGCCAAAAGCCCGAAAGATCGCGCCATGTCCGACCTCATGCTCATCGCCGTTTGCAACGCGCTTCTGGACCCGGTGGTGATCGTCGACCCCGCCGGGGGCATCGTGGCGGCCAACCCGGCGCTCTGCAATCTGCTGGGCTACGGCGCCGGGGAAGTCCGGGGCCGGGATATCGGCCATCTGGCGCCCCCTCATCGCCGTCGCGAACAGGCCCTGCAGCTGCGGCAATCTCTGGAGGGCGCCAAGATCGTAGCGATCTCCTCGGAATTGCAGACCCGGGACGGGTTGCTGATCCCGGTCCTGCAAACCCTTTCCCCTTTTCGAGCCCGGGATGGGGCCGACCCTTTGGTGGTCTGGACCTTTACCCAATCCAGGGCGCCGGACCCCTCCATTGAGCGCCTGAACCTCATTCTGGAAAGTCAGGCCCACCCCCGGGAGAGCGCTTCGGATCGGCGCGACACCGCCACTCAGCCGGAAGTCTCCGGACGCCCCGGGGTGGCGAAGGCGCTTCGATTGTCGCGCGGTCAGCTGCGTCTGCTGAGCCAGAAGACTTTGGAGCTGCTGGAAAACGACCGTCAGGTGATTGCCAAGGAACTCCACGACAGCATCGGCGCCAGCCTAGCGGCCATCAAGTTCTCCCTGGAGGGGTGGCTGGAGGTTTACGGCGACCGCCTGCCGTCGCCGGAAATCCCCTTCGAGCGCATCATCGCCCACATCGTGGAGACCATCAAGGAGACCAAGCGCATATCGGCCAACCTGCGCCCGTCGACCCTGGACGACCTGGGGCTGCTGGCCACGGCCAAATGGTTTTGTCGCAATCTTTCGGGCCTCTACCAGGGAATCCGCATCACGCCCCGCTTCGAGATCAGCGAGGGACAGATCCCGGAGGCGCTTAAAATCGTTCTCTACCGCGTTATGCAGGAGGCCCTCAGCAATGCCGCCAAGCACAGCGGGGCCCAGGATGTCCAGGTGACCCTGGGCCTTCGGGAGGGGTGGCTGGAAATGACCGTCAGCGACGACGGCAGCGGGTTTGATCCGGAGCGGGTCATGGGGGCCGGGGACACCCTGAGCGGGTTCGGCATCCACAGCATGCGCCAGCGGGTCGAAATCTGCAACGGGCGCTTCGAGATCCGCAGCCGCGTGGGGCAGGGTACCCGTATTCGCGTGCGGCTGCCGCTTGAAGCCGGTGATGGCGAGGACTCCGTGTGACGGGCCGCCGGCTGCGGGGGCAGGGGGAGATGGTTTTCAGAGAGGTTTTGCGGCCACCAGCCCTTTTTCGATGGCATAGGCCGTCAGCGCCGAGGCATTGTGCAGGTCGGTTTTCTTCATGATGTTGGCCCGGTGTTTTTCGACGGTTTTGACGCTGATACTCAGAAAGGCGGCGATTTCCTTGTTGGTGTGGCCCTCGGCCAGAAGTTTCAGGACCTCGCGCTCACGCTGGGTGATCGTGTCCCAAGCGGTCTTTTTCTTCAGGTGTTTGCGGCCTTCGAGATACCCCTCCATGACGCTGTCGGCTATGCCCGGGCTGATGTAGGTCTTGCCGGTCAGGACGCTGTCGATGGCCATCATCAGCTCCCTGCGGCTGGCATCCTTGATGCAGTAGCCGTTCGCCCCGGCATCGAAAGCCTCCAACACGTACTGGTCCGATTCGTGGATCGTCAGGGCCAGGATGATCACTTCCGGAAACTGGCGTTTGACGTCTTTCATCACGCTGATGCCGCTTAGCCGGGGCATGGAGAGATCCAGCAGCAGCAGTTGCGGCCGCAGGTGCTGCACCGCGCGAATCGCCTCCAGGCCGTCGCTGGCTTCCCCCACCAGCTCCAGATCGCTGCGCACGGCGAGCATGGCTTTGAGCCCCTCGCGAAACAGCTGGTGATCTTCGGCGATGACGACTTTCGTTTTTTTGGGCATGGGCTTGGCCCTCCCCTGAATTGGACCCTTGACCCAGCCTGCGCAGCGCCGGGAACGTCAGGCCCTGCGCAAGGGGTACGGAAATGCCGCCGGCTGGTCAACGCCCCACGGCGGACCGCTTCCTCTGCGGTCAAAAGGGTATGCCAAACCCCCGGGCTTGTAAATGGGTAATTTTGCCGGGCACCCCCTTGATTTCACGGCACAAACACGACGCTTATGGCGCTTGTCTCCGGCGCCGTCCGCCTGGCCGGCCGCGCCGGTCGTAGAATGAAGGATTTTGCGACCCCGATTGGGGCTTTGGCGGCATTTCGATCCTGTCGCCGGCAGGGTAGCCTGTTGCGCCAATGTACTTTTAACCATTACCGAGGTGGAGGTCTGAACGCTTATGACGCTGTTGACGAATGGGCTGTCGCTGACGATCTGGAACAATTCTTTGAAAGCCTATCTGTTCGCCCTGGCGGCCACCGCCGGGGTGATGATGGCGCTGTGGCTGGGACGGCGGGTGATGATCCACTACTTCACCCGGCGTGCCCGCGAAAGCGGCGGTGACGGCTACGATTTCATGCTGGCAGTGGCCGAGCGGACCTTGTTTCCACTCCTGCTGGTGGTGTCACTGTATGCCGGCAAAGGGTTTTTGAGCTTCCCCGCGGGCGTGGTCTCATGGATCGAAAGCGGTGCGGTGGCCGCCGTCGTGATCCAGACGGCCATCTGGGCCAACGCCCTGGTGACCTTCTGGTTCAACCGCTATCAGAGGCAATACCGCAACCTGGACGCCGCCCGGGTCACGACCCTGCGTGCGATCAGCCTGGCCGCCCGCCTGCTGCTGATCGTGATTGCCGCCGTCCTGATTCTGGACAATTTGCCGGGGGTTGAAATCACCGCTCTGGTGGCCGGCTTGGGGATCGGCGGTATCGCCATCGCCCTGGCCGTGCAGAACATTCTCTCCGATCTTTTTGCCTCGTTGTCCATCATTCTGGACAAGCCCTTCGTGCTCGGAGACTTCATCATCGTCGACGCCCACATGGGGTCGGTGGAGTATATCGGCCTGAAAACCACCCGCCTGCGCAGCCTTTCGGGCGAGCAGCTGGTTTTTCCCAACAGCGACCTGCTCCAGAGCCGGATCCGCAACTTCAAGCGGATGGCCGAGCGGCGGGTGGTGTTCGAGTTGCAGGTGACCTATCAAACCCCTTACGAGAAGCTGGCGGCGATTCCCGACTGGATCGCGGACATCGTCGCGCGCCAGGAGCCGGTGCGCTTCGACCGGGCCCATTTCCAGGGGTTCGGCGAGTTCGCGCTGCGCTTCGAAGTCGTCTATTATGTGCTGGACGCGGACTTCAACATCTATATGGACATCCAGCAGGCCATCAATCTTGGGATAATCCAGAAGTTCCGGCAGGAAGGCGTCGCCTTTGCCTTTCCAACCCGCACCATCAGCCTCGCTGAAGGTCGGCAGGATCGGGAGAGCAGCGCCCTCCATCGCGCCAGCCCCCTGCGGGCCGGTATGGGGCACGTCATGCAGGACGGATAGGTGCGCCGGCGGGAGGATGGTTTGATGCAATTCACCTGGCAATTGGTTACCGATCAAAGGCTGTGCTACGGCGTCGGGGGGCGTGTCGTCCCCTGCCCGGGCAGCGGTCAGGATGCCGAGGGCAAGCCCCCCGGCCCCGATCCCGCCAGTCGGTTTGAGGTTCAGGGCGACACCGTGAGCGATACATGGACGGGGCTGTGCTGGTGCCGGGATGCCAATCGCTTTGAATTCCCCTTTGCCTGGGATGAGGCCGCCGAGCTGGTTGCCGAAATGAACCGATCGGGTTGGAGGGCGCGCCGGGACTGGCGGCTGCCGTCGCGACGGGAGCTGTTTTCACTGCTCAGTCATCAACACGTCAACCCTGCCCTATCCCATGGTCACCCGTTTCTGAACGTGTTCCCCGGCTATTATTGGACGGGCACGAGCTGTGGGCGGCTTCCCGACCAGGCCTGGATCATCCACCTGGGCGGCGCGCGTGTCTATCGGGACATGAAACACCGCGCCTGCTTGGTGTGGCCGGTGGCCGGTCCCCGCCATGAGAACCGCATCAGCGGCCCCCGCTTTCGCAGCCACGGCCCCCAATTTCAGGACCTGTCGACCGGGCTTTGCTGGAGGCCCGCCGCCCGCGAACCCCTTTCCTGGAAGAACGCGCTGCGCGCCGCCGCTGCCTTGAACCGCGCCGGCCCCGCCGGGCGGCCTCGCTGGCGGCTGCCCAACATTCGTGAACTGGAAAGCCTGGTGGCGCTCACCCGCCATTCGCCGGCACTGGATCCCGGCCACGGGTTCGGGGTGGTCGCCGACGGCTGCTGGTCCGGGACCACAAGCGTCTACGAGCCCAGCTATGCGTGGGTGCTCTACCCGCGGGATGGGGCGATCGGTGTGGGGTTCAAAGCCGGGGCGGAATTTTGTGCCTGGGCCGTCTCCGGCGCGGGCAGCGCCCGGATCGCATGAGGATGGCGCCGCCGCGCCCTTCTGCGACCGCCCCCGGTGCGGCCGATCAGTGGGGTCTTTCGAAGCTGTCCAGCAGCATTTCGGAGTTGTCGGCCTCGTCGGGCTTCACGCTGGGATTGGCGTTGATGATCCGCGCGCAGGCGTTCCAGCGCAGGACCGCATCCTGGTTGTGAGGGTCGCAGCTGGCCAGCGCCTGGTCGTAGGCGGCCATGGCCTTGGCCAGCCACTCATAGGCCAGGTGCCCCGCTCCGGGCCCGCCCTTTTTGAGGTGCGCCTTGCCCCGCCGTTCGCAGATGATGCCGGTGTAATAAGCCTGGCAATAGCCATCCCCGAGCTTTTTGACCACCTCCCGGGCCTTTCGAAGGTCGGTCCCAGATTGGCGTCCAGACCGTCCGTCAAGGCCAGCAGCAGGGTGATCAACGCCTCCTGGTTGTCCGTTGCGATCGCCAGAATGTCCAGGCAGATGCTCTCGGCCGCCTGGGGTTCGTTCAGCAGCCGGTATTGCCGGGCCTTGTCGATGGCGGCGGGAATGGCTTCGGGGGAAATGGTTTTCAGTGTCAACACGGCATCCTACTATGGGGATTTGAGGGGTGTGGATGGTGGCGGGCCGTTCCTGCCCGGCCCGGATTTTTCGGGTTGCTTGCTGCCATCTCCCGGATCATCGCCCGGTATTTGTTTTTCAGGCCGGAGCGGCAGTCGGGGTTCGGATTGTTTTTGCAGGTCGCGACCTCCGATAGCGTTTCTGCCCCTGCTCAGCGGCGATCGGCTTCCTCTTCGGGCGCACGTCGCGCGCCTTGCCACCGCGCCAAATGCCTGCCCCGATGGCTTGATTGCCGTGGCAGGCATCCCTACTTTAAGGCATCGCGCGACATACCCCCACCCATCCTTGGTATCGCGTTGCGTCAGAAAGGAAGTCTCGCCATGAACTACCGACCTGCAACACCCGGTAGCTTGGGTGCAATGATATTCGACAACCGCTTCACCCGCGAACTGCCCGGCGACCCTGAGACCCGTAACACCCGCCGCCAGGTGATAGGGGCGTGTTACTCGCGGGTCAAGCCGACTCCTGCGGCGGCCCCCCGGCTGGTCGCCTATTCACCGGAAGCGGCGCAGCTGCTGGATCTTTCTGAAAAGACCTGCACCTCCAGCCATTTTGCCCAGGTGTTTGCGGGCAACCGCCTGCTGACCGGGATGGACCCGCATGCGACCTGCTACGGCGGCCACCAGTTCGGCCATTGGGCCGGACAGCTGGGCGATGGGCGCGCCATCAACCTCGGCGAGGTGATCAACGGGCGCGCCCAGCGCTGGGCCCTGCAGCTCAAGGGAGCCGGCCCGACCCCCTACGCCCGCACGGCCGACGGCCTGGCCGTGCTGAGGTCCTCGATCCGCGAGTTTCTCTGCAGCGAGGCGATGTTCCACCTCGGGGTGCCCACCACCCGGGCACTGAGTCTCGTGCTGACCGGCGAGCTGGTGGAGCGCGACATGTTCTACGACGGCCATCCGCGGCGTGAGCCGGGGGCCGTGGTCTGCCGGCTGGCGCCGTCCTTCACGCGCTTCGGCAGCTTCCAGATCTTCGCCGCGCGCGGGGAGACCGGTACTCTGAGGCAGCTGCTGGACTACACCATCGAGACCGATTTCCCCGCCCTGGGCGCCCCCTCGCCGGAAGTCTACCTGCGGTGGTTCGAGGAGGTCTGTCGCAGGACCGCCGAGCTGATGGTGCACTGGATGCGGGTGGGATTCGTCCACGGGGTGATGAACACCGACAACATGTCCATCCTGGGGCTCACCATCGATTACGGCCCCTACGGGTGGCTGGAGGATTACGACCCGAACTGGACCCCCAACACCACCGACGCCGCCACCCGCCGCTACCGCTTCGGCCATCAGCCCCAGGTGGCGCTCTGGAACCTGGCCCGCCTGGCCGAGGCCCTCACGCCGCTGATCCAGCCGACGGCAGGCCTGGAGCGGGCGCTGGCGGATTATCAGAGCTGTTTCCAGCGGGGCTGGCAGAACATGATGGTCCGGAAACTGGGGCTGAAGGCCTTTGTCGCGGGCCGTGACGAGCCCCTGGTGGGTGAGCTTTTGTCCATTCTCTCCCTGGTGGAGACCGACATGACGATTTTTTTCCGGCAGCTGGCCCTCGTGTCCTGCGACCCCCAAGACGCGGCGGCGGCCGACGACGAGGCCCTGATGGCGCCCCTGATGGCGGCCTACTACCGGCCCGAGCAGCTCACCGCGGCGGTCCGCGGCCGCATCGGCCGCTGGCTGCGGGCCTACCTCCGCCGCGTCGGGCAGGACGGGACCCCCGATGCCCGCCGCAGGAAGCGCATGAACGCCGTCAACCCCAAATACGTGCTGCGCAACTACCTGGCCCAGCTGGCGATCGACAAGGCCGAAGGGGGGGATTTCGCCATGATTTCCGAGTTGCAGGACCTGCTGCGCCGCCCCTATGACGAACAGCCCGGCAAGGAAGCCTTTGCCGAAAAACGTCCCGAGTGGGCGCGTCACCGGCCCGGCTGCTCGATGCTCTCCTGCAGCTCCTGAGACCCGAGGGCAACCCCGTCCGGTCCCTTTCCCCGCTGCGTGGGCTCAGCGCCTGGCCGCCCTGCGGCGGCGCAAATGGCGCGCCGTAACCCACCCGTAAATCAGCAGGTTGCCCACCACTAGGGCGACCCCCATGGCGATCTGCAGCTTGCGGGTGAGGCCGACCGGGTAGATGATGGGCATCAGGTAGTGGTCGATAAAGCCGCCGCTGTAGCCGGCCTGGACGCCGGTGCGGCGCAGGTATTGTTCCAGCGGTGTCAACGGGCAGATCCAGCCGTTTATGACGATCAGTGCGCCCCACGCGGCGGCGGGCAGATGCAGCCAGGCCAGCCGGCCCCATTTCAGTACGGCCAATCCGCCCAGCACCACGAAGAGAATGAACCCGAGGTGCAGGACCACCAGAATGTCCGCGGCGATCCGGAAAATCACTGGCGCTCCTGATTCGCCCGGGGCGGCCGCCCGCCGGTCACCCTGCAGGCGGCGGCTTGCGGCCGACGGCGGCGGTCTTCGCCAAAAAAGCCTCGATGATGGCGATGACCTGGGAGGTGGTTTCCGGCGACAGGGCGTCTCCGGCCAGGACATGCCGACCCGGGTCGCGGTTGCCGTTGAAGGCCACTAGTCTTTTGCGCGCGGAGGCCATGGCGCCGAACTTCTTTTTAAGCTTGGCCACGCTGATCACCCGGTCTTTTTCATTGTAGAGCATCAGCACCGGCAGGACCAGGCGCCGCAGGTCGGTGGCGTTGGCGATTCGCACCAGCTCCAACATGGTGTAGAGCGCCTTCATCGGGTAGCGCACAGTCCAGAAGCGCTCCTGGGCGGGCCCGGCGGGGGTGAACTGGCGCCAGTTGCCCATGAAGATCTCGATCAGGCGCCGGCCCAGACGCCAGCGGGTCAGAAAGGTAAAGAGGTTTTTGGGGGAATAATTGGGGGAGATCAGGATCAGGGCATGGATGGCGGATAGCTGCGGGGCGTGGGCGGCCAGCCAGGTGGCCAGGGCCGCCCCGGTGGAGGTGCCGATCAGGATGATCCTGCGGCCCAGGCGGTTGCCGACGGCCAGCGCCTCCAGCCCGTCCTGCAGCCAGTCCTCGACCTTGGCCGCGGCCAGGGCGTGCCCGTCCTGGCCGTGGCCGTTTAAACGGGTATAGAAAAGGTTGGCGTCGATCTTCCGGGCTAGCAGGTCGCACAGCGGGTAGAGCTCCATGCGGCTGGCGGAAAAGCCGTGCAGGTAGACGACGGCGAAATCGGTCTTGAGCCCGGGGGAGGATCGCCAGACGATCTTTTTTTCGGTCTGGTGGCGGATTCCGGCAATCCGCGCCTCGGAGGAGGCCAGAAAGCGGTCCAGGTCTTCGGGCAGGGGGGGCAGGCAAACAGCCTCCCCGGGCGCGTGAGGCTTTGCGATCATCGATCTCGAGTCCACCGAAGGTGGGCGCGCAGGCGCGCTCTTAAGGGAAAAAGTCGCGCCACCATATCAAATCGGCGCCGGGATGGTCAACGCCAGCTTTGACGGACCGTTAAAAAGGAAAAAATCAGACAGTTTTGAAAAAAGCCCAAGTTACGGCGCGCAAATTGGGTTTTTTGCGGAACTGTTAGCTTTTGATACTAGGTGTCAGCGCCGGGCCGGCAGGGGGAGTTGGGCGGTGTAGTTGCAGGGGGCGTGCTGGGCTAGAAACTCGGGAACGCCGCCGAACAGCGCCGGCTGCTGGGCGGCGTTGGAGTGGATTTCGCCGGCATGCGCAAAGCGCAGCCGTTTGCCCACCGGGGGCAGGGTGGTGACGAGATCGTTGGGGTTGACGACGTGGAAGATTCGGGCGGGCCTCAACGCGGCGACGAAGTCGGCATCCCCCACCCGCGGGGCGCCGAAGGTGTAAACCGCCCGGGGGGGCAAGCTGGCCGCCGCCAGAATCGCCAGGGCGCCGCCCAGGCTGTGGCCGGTGTAGAAGAGTGGCTTGCGCACCCGTTGAAGCTCACCGGCCATATCCTGCCAGATGTTGCCGAAGATGGTTTTGAATCCCCGGTGCACCCGACCGCCCCCGGGCCAGGCGGCCGGGGTGGCGTCGAGGTTGAAAAGCCAGTTGGAAAGCGGGCCGTTGGTCCCCCGGAAAACCAGCACGGCAAATGCCCGCGGGTTGTCGGCCGCGGTTTCCACCAGGGCCGCCTGGGCGTGCCGGGTGTAGAAAAAGTGGTTTTCGCGCAGTCCGACCTTTTGCAGAAACGCCTGCCGCGCCGAGGAAGAGGGGCCAAGAACGGTGGGCTCGGCCCCGCCCCGGCGGTAGATCAGGCGCGAGAGTTCCGAGAGCCACCAGGCGTTGGTCGGGTTGAAGCCGGCCGCAGCGGGGTCGAAGCGCCCGGGCATGCCGTTCGCGAAAAAATCGGTCGATGCGCCGGGTCTCAGCAGCGCCTGCCAGGTGTGGTTGAAGGCCATCGGATCTCGTTCTTGCCATGGGGGTGCAAAGGGGCGTATGAATACTGGCCGCGGGGCGCTACCCGGGGCAGTCGTTCATACGGGTCCCTTTTGATTCTAAAACTCTACTCCTGGCGTCCGGAAGGGTCAACTGATTTGTGAGGATTCGGTTAAAATTTTGTTAGGCCGGGATTAGGAGGCGCCAAACGATGCGGAAGGCTTCCAGCCTGGTTTCAACCGGCCGCACCGCAACGCTTGAAAGCTCTGCCCCATGACCTCGCCAAAGTCGATCCTGCTCATCCATCCCCCGGTGGTCAAGCCCTGTGAACCGCCGGCGGGACTCGCCCGGCTGGCCCGGGCGCTGGGCGCCCGGGGGGTCGACTGCCGGGTTTTCGACGCCAATCTGGCGGGGCTTTGCGACTTGCTGGGCCGTGCGCCGGCCGCCGGCGACACCTGGTCGCGCCGGGCGCTGGCCAGTGTGGAGACCCATTTGCTGGCCCTGCGGGGCGGCGTCCTCTACAAGAGTCTCGACCGCTACAAGCGCGCGGTGATGGATACCAACCGGGTGCTGCAGCTGGCCGGCCGGGCGGCCGGGGTGGAAATCTCGCTTTCCAACTACGCCGACCCGCGGCTGTCGCCGGTGCGCAGCGGGGACCTGCTGGCGGCGGCCGAGCGCTTCGCGGAAAACCCCTTTATGGGCGGGTTGGAGAAGCCCCTGACCAACCTGCTGACGGCGCGTACGCCCGAGATCGTCGGGATTTCGGTCAATTTCATGAGCCAGGCGCTGTGCGGCTTTGCTCTGGCCGGCTGGATCAGGAAGCGCCTGCCCGCCGCCCGGATCGTCATGGGCGGCGGGCTGGTCACCTCCTGGCGGCACATCCCAGGCTTTCGCAGCCCCTTCGGCGGGCTGGTGGACGCGCTTGTCGGTGGGCCGGGGGAAGCGCCGCTGGCGGCCCTGTGCGGCGCAGAGCACCAGGAACAAGGGGAGATCGCCGGGTTTGACTACCGCCCCTTCGACTTCGGGCGCTATCTCTCCCCGGGACCGATCCTGCCCTACAGCACCGCCCGCGGCTGCTACTGGCGGCGCTGCGCTTTCTGCCCGGAGAAATCCGAAAACAGCGGCTACCACCCCAGCGACGGGAAGGCGGTTCTGGAGGAGATCGCCGGACTCAAGGCCCAGCACGCCCCCCGGCTGATCCACTTCCTGGACAACGCCCTTTCACCGCGCTTCCTCAAAAGGCTGGCGCTGAACCCGCCGGGGGTGCCCTGGTACGGGTTTACGCGCATCACCGCCGGCCTGGCGGACCCCGATTTTGCCCGGGCGCTGAGGGCCTCGGGGTGCGTCATGCTCAAACTGGGGGTGGAGTCCGGCGACCAGGCGGTGCTGGACGCCCTTGCAAAGGGAACGGACCTATCCACGGTCTCCCGGGCCCTCGAGACCCTCAAGGCGGCCGGAATCGCCACCTACATCTATCTGCTCTTCGGGACCCCGGCGGAAACCCTGGAAAGCGCCCGTCGGACGCTGGCCTTTACCCTGGCCCACGCCGGGGCCATCGATTTTCTCAACCTGGCCGTTTTCAACCTGCCGGCCCACAGCCCCGAGGCCCGGGCGCTCGTGACGCTGCCTTTCTACGAGGGCGACCTGTCGCTTTACCGCCAATTCGTCCACCCCGCCGGCTGGCAGCGCGACCGCGTGCGCCGGTTTCTCTCGGCGGAGTTCAAAAAACCGGCACCCATCCGCGCCATCCTGGGAAACGACCCGCCGTTTTTCACCTCCAACCACGCCGCGCTGTTCAACCTGGGCTGACCCCTACCCAAAGCCGGGGCGTGCCGCTGGTTTTTTGAAGCCTGGGGCCGAATGCGGTTGATCGCCGCCGGCCATCGGATGTAGTAGAGGGGCGCCGGTTGGAGTGCGGCCATCGGCTGCCGCACCAGGAACTT
>JAJDNY010000136.1 GCA_022340425.1 Desulfobacteraceae bacterium
GTAGTAGAGGGGCGCCGGTTGGAGTGCGGCCATCGGCTGCCGCACCAGGAACTTGCAGGGATAATCTTCAAAACCTTGATGAACTGGTAAAAATTTAAAATCCAGACGGTTTCGAAAAAAGTTCAAGCTCAAGGCGTGCAAATCTCAGCGGCGTGAGGCGTACTGCTGTGCGCCGCAGCGACTTCGAGATGCAGCGCAACGCAGAGATTGGGCTTTTTGCGGAACCGTCAACTTTCAAGGAGGACGGCATGCGTCAGCAACCCGACAAGATCATCTGCTCCATGATGCAGGTGAGCAAATACTACGACAAAAAACCTGTGATCCAGGACATCTCGCTGTCCTATTTCTACGGCGCCAAGATTGGTGTGCTGGGCCTCAACGGCTCGGGCAAAAGTTCGCTTTTGCGCATCATGGCCGGGGTTGACACTGAATTCAACGGCAAGCTGACCTTCAGCCCGGGGCTCAGCGTGGGTCTGCTGGCCCAGGAGCCCAGCCTGGACGAGGGTAAAACGGTTCGCCAAACCGTGGAGGAGGCGGTACAGGAGACCGTCGATCTGCTCGCGGAGTTCAACCGTATCAATGAGCAGTTTGGCGAGCCGATGTCAGACGACCAGATGGACGCGCTGATCCAGCGCCAGGGGGAGGTCCAGGAGCAGCTCGACGCCCGCGACGCCTGGGACCTGGACGCCCGGCTGGACATGGCCATGGACGCCCTGCGCTGCCCCGAGGGCCAAACGGCGGTCAAGGTGCTCTCCGGCGGTGAAAAGCGCCGGGTGGCCCTCTGCCGGCTGCTGCTTCAGAAACCGGACATCCTGCTGTTGGATGAGCCCACCAACCACCTGGACGCCGAGTCCGTGGCCTGGCTGGAGCACCACCTGCAGCAGTACGAGGGCACCGTCATCGCCGTCACCCACGATCGCTACTTCCTGGACAACGTGGCCGGCTGGATCCTGGAGCTGGACCGCGGCCACGGCATCCCCTGGAAGGGTAATTACTCCTCGTGGCTGGATCAGAAGCAGGAGCGTCTGCGGCAGGAGGAAAAGGCCGAAAGCCACCGCCAAAAAACCCTGCAGCGCGAGCTGGAGTGGATCCGGATGAGTCCCAAGGCGCGCCAAAGCAAATCCAAGGCGCGCATCAGCGCCTATGAAAAACTGCTCTCGCAGGAAAGCGCCGCCCATGCCCGGGACCTGGAAATCTACATTCCGCCCGGGCCGCGCCTGGGCGAGCTGGTGGTCGAGGCCGAAGGTGTTTCCAAGGCCTACGGCGACCGGCTGCTGTTTGAAGACATGTCCTTCCGGCTGCCGCCGGGCGGGATCGTCGGCGTGATTGGCCCCAACGGCGCCGGCAAATCCACGCTCTTTGAGATGATCATCGGCCGCGAGGCACCGGATGCCGGCACCATTCGCGTCGGCGAGACCGTCCGGCTGGCCTACGTGGACCAGAACCGGGACAGCCTCGATCCCCAGAAAACCATCTGGGAGGTGGTTTCGGGCGGCCGCGACGTCATCGAGCTGGGTGCGGTCTCGGTCAAATCCAGGGCGTACGTGGCGCGCTTCAACTTTACGGGCAGCGACCAGCAGAAAAAAGTCGGCATGCTCTCCGGCGGCGAGCGCAACCGGGTGCACCTGGCCTGCATGCTCAAGGACGGCGGCAACGTCCTGCTGCTGGACGAGCCCACCAACGACCTGGACGTCAACACCATGCGGGCGCTGGAGGAGGCCCTGGAAAACTTCGCCGGCTGCGCCGTGGTGATCAGCCACGACCGCTGGTTTTTGGACCGCATCGCCACCCACATCCTGGCCTTTGAGGGCGACAGCCGGGTGGTGTGGTTCGAGGGCAACTACTCAGACTACGAGGCGGACCGCCGGCGCCGGCTGGGGGCCGAGGCCGACCGCCCCCACCGGATCAAGTACCGTCAGCTGACCCGCGACTGACCCCCCGCGTTTCTCGCAGCCGGCGGGCCCTGTGGAACCCGCTTGCGCTCGGACAGCCACGGGGCCCGCCGGCTGCTGCGATGCTCGGCCCGGGACGATGGGATCAAAACGCCGACCGTAAGACGATAAGTGCCCTTCAGACCGTTATCGCCTTTTAAACCACCCCGACCAGCCCCCCTGATCCTTTCCCCCAGACCGTCGCCTTGCGCCACCCGTGGTACCCCCTTGAAGCGCTGCGGCGCTCGTCCCGGATTTGTTGGATACCAGAACCGGAGCAATTGTGCCGAGAGGGCGGCTCATTTTGTGAAATGTGCAATATGTGCCAAAAAATTTTTCAAAACCGTAAAATATTTTCTTGCATAATTGGCACAAGGCTGTTATGAGGTCCCAATAGACTTTAGATGGCTCTATTCGCTGAATACCATTCAGTTTTTTTCGCAGGCGCTCCCGGTATGAACCCGCTTTTTGAAAAACGGTGTCTGGTTTTCGGCTGCGGAAACCCCCTTCTGGGCGATGACGGCTTCGGGCCGCAGGTCATCGAACGGCTGACCGCTCACCATGAGCTGCCTTCATGGGTGGGCGCCCTGGATGTCGGCACCGCCATCCGCGACATCCTCTTCGACCTGCTGCTGGTGCCCCAAAAACCCGAACGGCTGGTCGTCGTCGACGCCATGGGCCACACCGGCCGGCCGGCCGGGGAGATCCTCGAAATCGAAGTGGATGCCATCAGCCCCGCCAAGATCGTTGATTTTTCGCTGCACCAGTTTCCCACCACCAACATGCTCAAGGAACTCCGGGAATCGACCGCGATGGAGGTGCGCGTTCTGGTGGTTCAGATCGCGCAGATTCCCGAGACCGTTTGGCCGGGCCTCTCCGCACCGGTTCAGGCGGCGGTCCCCAGGATGTGTGCGCGCATCCTGGAAATCCTGCGCTCACCGGTGCGGCCGAAAGTGGGGAGGGATTATGATTGAAATTCAAGTGGGCATGCTGGCCCGTAGGCTGAACGTCCACCGCAATACAGTGTCCAACTGGATCCGGAGCGGGAAGCTCAAAGCCGCCCGAACCGTCGGCAAACGCTACCGCATCCAGGAGGCCGACTGGGCCCGGTTTTGTCGGGAGTACGGTCTCTCGGAGACCGTTTGCCAGGCCGCCGTGAAACGGCCCGGCCATTCGGAACCCACCGGAGCGCGGGGCATGGCCCCCAATCCACATCACACGAGAGAGGTGCATATGTCTGAGAAACCCTTGGGATCTGTTTTGGTGGTCGGCGGCGGCATCGCCGGCATCCAGGCCACGCTGGACCTGGCCAACAGCGGGTACTTCGTCTACATGGTGGAGAAGAGCGCGGGGATCGGAGGGGTGATGGCCCAACTGGACAAGACCTACCCGACCAACGACTGCGCCATGTGAATCGTTTCGCCCAAGTTGGTCGAGTGCGGTCGGCACTTGAACGTTGCGTTACTGACGCTGTCAGAAGTGGTGGAGGTTTCGGGGCAGGCCGGTCATTTCCGGGTGGCCGTCAAGCAGCACCCCCGCTACGTGGACATGGAAAAGTGCATCGCCTGCGGGCTGTGCGCTGAGAAATGCCCCAAGAAAGTCCCCGACGAGTACAACGCCGGGGTCGGCAAGCGCAAGGCGGCCTACATCAAATACGGTCAGTCGGTCCCCCTCAAATACGCCCTCGACCCCGACAGCTGCATTTTTTTAACCCGCGGCAAATGCCGGGCCTGTGAGAAATTCTGCCCCACCGGGGCCATCAATTTCGAAGATCGCGAAAAGGTCGTCACCCTGGATGTCGGCGCCGTGATCCTGGCCCCGGGCTACAAACCCTTCGACCCCTCAGGTTTCGATTTCTACGGCTACCGCCAGATCCCCGATGTCGTCACCAGTCTCGAGTACGAGCGGCTGCTCTCGGCCAGCGGCCCCTGCATGGGGCATCTCGTGCGCCCCTCGGATCACCGCGCGCCCGAGAAGATCGCCTGGGTACAGTGCGTCGGCTCGCGCAACACCAACCGCTGCGACAACGGCTACTGCTCCAGCGTCTGCTGCATGTACGCCATCAAGCAGGCCCTGGTGACCCGCGAGCACCTCACCGGCGGCGACTTGGCGCAGACGGTCTTCTGCATCGACGTCCGCAGCCCCGGCAAGGAATTCGAGCGCTACTACGAGGGCGCCAAGGCCCAGGGGGTCCGGTTTCTGCGGGCCCGCCCGCACACCATCGACCCTGGCCCCGACAACCGCGGCGTCAGCATGCGCTACACCACCGAGGACGGCCGCACCCTGGACGAGACCTTCGACATGGCGGTGCTCTCGGTGGGCCTCGAGGCGCCCGCCGACAGCCAAGCGCTGGCCGAGAAGTTCGGCATCGCTCTGGATCGGCACAACTTCGCCAAAACCGACGCCTATACGCCGGTTTGCAGCAGCCGCGAGGGGATCCTGGTGACCGGCGCCTTCACGGGGCCCAAGGCGATCCCGCGCTCGGTGACCGAGGCCTCCGCGGCGGCTTCCGAAGCCGCCCGGCTGCTCGCGGCCGCCAAAGGCTCCCTGACCCGCAGCAAGACCTACCCGCCGGAGAAAACCCCGACGGGAGCCGCTGCCCGGGTGGGGGTCTTCGTCTGCTCTTGCGGCATCAACATCGCAGGGGTGGTGGATGTCACCGCCGTCGCCGACTATGCCCGCAGCCTGCCCAACGTCGTTTATGTGGGCAACAACCTCTTCACCTGCTCGGCCGACACCCAGGACCTGATCGCCCAGAAGATCCGCGAGCACGACCTCAACCGGGTTGTGATTGCGGCCTGCACCCCGCGCACCCACGAGCCCCTCTTCCAGGACACCCTGCGCGAGGCGGGCCTGAACCCCTATCTGGTCGAAATGGCCAACATCCGCAACCACAACTCCTGGGTGCACCAGAAAATGCCGGAAAAGGCCACCGCCAAGGCCAAATACCAGGTGCGCATGGCGGTTGCCAAGGTTTCTCTGGGCACGCCATTGGAGCGGCTCTCCGTCGATGTGACCCAGAAGGCGCTGGTGATCGGTGGCGGACTGGCCGGCATGCAGGCGGCGCTCAGCCTGGCGGACCAGGACTTTCCGACGGTCCTGGTGGAAAAAAGCGACCGCCTGGGGGGAAACGCCTGGCAGCTGGAGAGCACCGATTTCGGCGAGCCCATTCAACCGATGCTGGCGGCCATAATCGCGCGGGTCCAAGACCATCCCGGCATTCAGGTCCTTAAGAATGCGCGCCTCAAAACGGCGGTGGGCTCGGTGGGGCATTTCGTCAGCCAGATCGAAATCGGCGGGGAAACCCGCGCGGTTACCTACGGGGCGGCTGTGATCGCAACCGGCGCACGTGAGACCGTGCCGGAGGAATACCTCTTTGGGCAGGATGAACGCATCATGACTCACCAGGGCTTCGACAGGCATCTGGCGGGGCATCTCGCGGACCTGCAGCGGGCCCAGAACGTCGTTTTCATCCAGTGCGTCGGCTCCCGTGAGCCTCAGCGCCCCTATTGCAGCCGGATCTGCTGCACCCACACCGTCAAAAACGCCATCAAGCTTAAAAAACTTAACCCCGAGATGCGCGTCTTCGTTCTCTACCGCGACATGCGCACCTATGGCGCGCGCGAACTGCTCTACCGCAAGGCCCGCGAGCTGGGCGTGGTGTTCATCCGCTTCAGCCTGGCCGACAAGCCCCGGGTGGGGCTGCGGGATGGGGAGCTGCAGGTGCAGGTGGCCGATCCGGTCCTCGGCCGGCCGCTGGCCTTAAGCGCCGATTACCTGGTGTTGGCCGCGGCGATCGCACCCACCTTCAGCGAGGAGTTGGTGGAGCTTTATAAATGCGCCGTCAATGAGGACGGCTTCCTCAACGAGGCGCACCCCAAGCTCCGACCGGTGGACATGTCGGTGGACGGATTGTTCGTCGCCGGCCTCTGCAATTACCCCAAGCCGGTGGACGAGGCCATCGCCCAGGCCAATGCCGCGGCTGCGCGCGCGGGCATCATCCTCTCGCAAAAGGAGATGCAGCTGGATGCCATCAAGTCCTTCGTGACCGAGCAGTGTGACGGCTGCGCCCTCTGCCTGGATGTCTGTCCCTACCGCGCCATACGCCTGGAGTCTTACGAGGACCCAAACGGTCGGACCCACCAGCGGATCCGCACCGACCCGGCCCTTTGCAAGGGCTGTGGGCTGTGCGCGGCCACCTGCCCCAAGGGCGGGGTCCAGGTGCACGGCTTCACCCTCGAGCAACTTGGCAGCCAGGTGCGCGCCGCCCTGGAGGCCGCCGGCTGAAAACCCCCGCGGCCACGGCCGCGGAAATGCGATTTGCGCTTTCCCCGGAAAGCAATCTGGACAAGGAGAAATCGTTATGGCGGAAGAGTTCGAACCTGTAATCATCGGCTTTCTCTGCAACTGGTGCGCATACGCCGGCGGCGATCTGGCCGGGGTGTCGCGCCTTCAATACCCCCCCAACATGCGGGCGGTGCGGGTGATGTGCTCCGGTATGGTGCACCCCGACCTGGTGGTCGAAGGCCTGCAGCGCGGCGCCGACGGCGTCATCGTCATGGGCTGACACCTGGGCGAATGTCATTACCTGGATGGTAATCACAAAGCACTGGCCCGGGTGGACGCAATTCAGTTCGTGCTGGAAAATCTCGGCATCGACCCCGCCCGCTTCGAGATCGCGTGGGTCTCGTCGGCCGAGGCGCCGCGGTTTGCCGAAGTGGTCACCCGTTTTACGGAAAAGATCCGGCAGCTCGGCCCCAACCCCCTCAAAACCGCCGCGGTGGCCGTGGGCTGAGGCCGTTATCGGCCCGCTGTCGATGCCCGCAAAAGCGACAACTACCGGAATGATGCGCTGCCAGCCTCGCGGCCGGGGCGGTCAGCCGCCCCGTGGCGCGGATCACAACCGGGGGAGGATGCCATGAAGACCTTTTTCAACCTGATCCAAGAGGTTCAAAAACCCGGGCTTTGCCACCGCTGCGGCGGATGCGTGACCTTCTGCACCGCCATCAACTATGGCGCCCTGGAACTGGACAGCGACGGCAAGCCGCGCTACGGCGAAATCGAGAAGTGCATCGAGTGCGGGTTGTGCCACGCCATCTGCCCCGAAATCGACGAACTGGAGGAGGAAACCCGGCGTCAGGTGGGCTGGAGTGCCCCCATGGGGCGGATTATCGAAACCTCGGTGCTCTCCGCCAGCGACGGCGGGATCCGCCAAAAGGCCACCGACGGCGGGGCGGTGACGGCGCTTTTGCTGCATCTCTTTCACGAGGGGCGCATCGACGGCGCCATCGTCGCCAAGCAGGTCGGCCCGTTCCAGCGCCGGCCCTTCCTGGCCACCTCGGAGGAGGAGATCCTGGCGGCGGCGGGCTTTTTCTTCGACACCTCCCACGGCATGAAAAGCTTCAGCGACCAGTACATGACTTACTCGTCCATCGAGGAGTTCGATCCTCTGGTCAAAAAAGGGCTCGAGCGCGTCGCGCTGGTGGGAACCCCCTGCCAGATCCATTCGGTGCGGCGCATGCAGGCCATGGGGCTGGTGCCCTCGGACAGCATTCGCTTCTGTCTCGGGCTGTTTTGCTCGGGCAATTTCATCTTCGGGGAGGAAGAGCGCGCCAAGCTCGCCGATTGGGGCGCTTTCCGCTGGGAGGAGGTGCGCAAGATCAATGTCAAGGAAGACCTGATGGTCCACCTGCAGGGCGGCGAGATCCGCCGCATTCCACTTGAAAAGTTGGATACGATTCGGCGCTACGCCTGCCGTTTCTGCCCGGACTACGCTGCCGAGTACGCCGACATCTCCTTTGGCGGGATCGGCGCCGACGAGGGCTGGACGACCGTCATCAGCCGCACCCCACTGGGGCGCGCCGCCCTGGCCGACGCCAAGGGCCGGGGTGCGCTGACCGAATACAGTGTCGCCGACAAACCCGACTACGCCAGCCGGGCATTGGAGGTCGTCACGCGCTGGTCTGAGCGCAAGAAGAAGGCGGCCCGTGAAAACCGCAGTTTTCTGGGCACTAAATCCGTTCAGGTCAAAGGCTGAGGGCAAAAGACGGATCGATCGTGAGACCGCTGGCGGACACAACCGCCAGCAGGAGGGCACACACATGACGGTAAAAGTGGCCAGTGAATGGCTGAATTCCTGTTCGGGTTGCGAGATTTCGATCCTGGACACCGGCGAGCGGCTCCTGGACGTGCTCAAGGTGGCCGATTTCGTCCATATCCCGGCGCTCATGGACCACAAGTACTTCGGGCAGCTGGGTGACGGACATCACATCGAAATCCCCGAGGCCGACGTGGGTCTGATCAGCGGCGGCATTCGCAACCAGGAGCACCTTGAGGTGGCCGAGGAGATGCGCCGCAAGTGCAAGGTCATCATCGCCCTGGGCACCTGCGCCACCCATGGCGGCATCCCGGCCATGGCCAACGCCTACACCACCGACGAGGTCCTGGAGCGCTACTACGGCACCGAGACCACCGATCCGCCGGCGGCCTACCCCAGCCGGGGCCTTCCGCCCCTGCTGGATGCCTGCTACGCGGTGGATGAAAAGATCCCGGTGGACATCTACCTGCCCGGCTGCCCGCCGCACCCCGACCACATCTTCGGGGCCCTGGTGGCCCTGGTGGAGGGACGGCCGCCGACGCTCCCGGGCAAAAGCGTCTGCGACACCTGCCCCACGGTCCGCAAGGGCAAGGGGGAGCTGAAAACCATGCGGCGTTTTCTGCAAAACCCGGCCTACGGCGCCCCCGACGAGCCCCTGGACCGGATGCGCTGCCTTCTGGAGCAGGGCTATCTCTGCATGGGGCCGGTGACCCGCGCCGGCTGCGGCGGTGAGGCCATCCGGCCGCGCTGCATCGCCGCGCGCGTTCCCTGTCGCGGCTGCTACGGGCCGGTGCGGCCGGAGGGCAACCAGATGTTGGACATGTTGAACGCCCTGGCATCCAACGGGATCGACGTCCGCTCGCTGCCCGGCATCAAGTCATTGCTCAGATTCTCGGGTGCGCACCACCTGCTGCGCCCGGTTTCGCCTGAAAGGAGGCCCCAGCCATGAGCCAAACCATCACCATCCAACCCATCACCCGCATCGAGGGCCACGCCGCGATCGGCATCCAGCTGGACGACGACGGCAACGTCCGCGACGCGCACCTGGACATCATGTCCTTGCGGGGATTTGAGAAGTTCGTCGAGGGCATGCCGGCCGAGGAGCTGCCGCGCATCGTCAGCCGCATCTGCGGCATTTGCCCCTGGATGCACCACCTGGCCGCCAACAAGGCCGTCGACCGCTGCTTCGGCGCAACACCCCCGCCGGCCGGCCACAAGCTGCGGGAGCTGATGCAGACCATCGCGCATGCCGAGGACAAACTGCTGCACTTCTTCTTCCTGGCCGCGGCCGACTTCGTGATCGGGCCGGACAGCGATTACGCTGTGCGCAACGTCATCGGCATCGCCAAGGCCAACCCCGAGCTGGCCCAGCGGGTGGTCAAAATGCGCTTTCTGGCCAAAATGATCCTGGACAAATTCTCCAGCAAGACGATCCACCCGGTCGCCGGGGTTCCCGGCGGCTTCTCCAAACCCCTGCTGGAGGAGGAGCGGCGGGACATGCTGGCCAAGATGCACGAGATCCTGGATTTCGCGCTCTTCACCATCGAATTCGCCAAGAAGGAGGTCTTCCCCAAGTACCTGGACACCATCCAGACCCTTGGCGTCATCAAGACCGGCTTCATGGGCACCGTGGATTCGGCAGGCGCGCTCAACCTCTACGACGGCAAGATCCGCCTGATGAAGCCCGACGCGGACTTCGTCGCGTTCGACCCCCAGGATTACATCGCCTACATCGGCGAGCACGTGGCGCCCAATTCCTACGGCAAGTTCCCCTACGCCCGCTGCTGGAACGAGGGGTTCTCGCTAGATCTCGAAAACCCCAAGGGCGTCTACCGCGCCAACACCCTGGCGCGCATCAACGTCGCCGATCGGATGGCGACCCCGCGCGCCCAGGCCGAGCTGGAGGAGTTCCGGGCCGCCTTCGGCCGGCCGGCCCAGGCGACCCTGCTCTACCACTACGCCCGCCTGATCGAGGAGGTCTACGCCTGCGAGCGTGCCATCGAGATCCTGCAGGACCCCGGGATCACCGACCCCGACGTGCGCATCGCGGCCGAGCCGCGCGCCGGCCGGGGGGTCGGCTGCGTGGAGGCCCCGCGCGGGACCCTGCTGCATGACTACACCACCGACGAAAACGGCCTGATCGTGAGCGCCAACATGATCGTCGGCACCACCCACAACCTCGGGCCGATGAACATGAGCGTCAACCAGGCGGCCCGCGCCTTGATCCGCAACGGGGAGGTCACCGAGGGGATTTTAAACCGGATCGAAATGGCGGTGCGCGCCTACGACCCATGAATCAGCTGTGCCACTCATCGCCTGGACGGCGATCACGGCGTGACCATCACCATCACCGATTCCCGCGAACAGGTCATCCGCAAATGGCCGCGGACCTGAAAAGACCCCCCCGCTAAACCCTCGCCAGGGTTCCTCCCCCGCCCGGGGGAGGAACCTGCGGCCAACCGCCGCCGGCCCGTCGGCTCGGCGGATTGCGGCTTTCCTTCCGACTGCAAACATGTTATTTTCCGGGCCGTGGCCCGGTCAGGGGCGTTGCCGCGCGCTGCCGACCTGCCGTTGCAACCCCATTGACGCGTGAGGGAAGGGCAGATGCCCAACGACATCCAGCTCCAGCAGCCCGCCCCGGACCGGCTGGTGATCCACTTGAGCGGCAGCTGGCGGATCGACGATCCCAAGCCGGACCTGGAGGCGGTCGCAAGCCGGCTGGCCGAGCGGCCTGAAATCCGCCGGCTGGGCTTTGGCAGCGAGGCGCTCAGCACCTGGGACAGCAGCCTGCTGACCTACTTGCGGCAGCTGATGCGGCTCTGCGAGGGGCGCGAGGTAACGCTGGACCTCGCGGGGCTGCCCGAGGGCGCCCGGCGCCTGCTGAACCTCGCGGCCGCCGTGCCCCCCAAGGAGGATGCCCGCGGAGCGGGCGCGCGCGACGCCTTTCTGGCCTCGGTGGGCGCGGATGCGATCGAATTCTGCAAGTCCTGCGGCGAGCTGATCGGGTTCGTCGGCGCCGCCTTCGTCGCCGGGCTCAACCTGCTATTCGGCCGGGCCCGCTTCCGGCCCCAGGACCTGAGGGGCTTCGTGATGGACTGCGGCGCCCGGGCGCTGCCGATCGTCTCCCTGATCAGCCTCCTGGTGGGCCTGATCCTGGCCTTTATCGGCATCCTCCAGCTGAAGTATTTCGGCGCCCAGATGTTCGTGGCCGACCTGGTGGGGATCGGGATGGTGCGCCAGATGGGGGCCATCATGACCGGCGTCATCATGGCCGGCCGCACCGGCGCGGCCTTCGCCGCCCAGCTGGGCACCATGCAGGTCAACGAGGAGATCGACGCCCTGCAGACCCTGGGCATCGACCCGATGGAATTTCTGGTGCTGCCGCGGATGCTGGCCCTGACCGCGATGATGCCGTTCTTGTGCCTCTACGCCAACCTCATGGGCATCCTGGGGGGCTTTGGCGTGGCGACGGCTCTCTACGGGGTCAACCCCACCACCTACATCCAGCGCACCCTTGAGGCGGTGGGGGCCAACGACCTGTGGGTGGGCCTTTTCATGAGCCTGGTGTTCGGCATCCTGGTGTCCCTGGCCGGTTGCCTGCGGGGCATGCAGTGCGGCCGCAGCGCTTCTGCGGTGGGCGATGCGGCCACCTCGGCGGTGGTCACCGGGATCGTGGCCATCGTGCTGGCGACAGCCTTGATCACCGTGATCTGCGATGTGCTCGGGGTATGAAAAACCTCCCCGCGCAGCCTTGAGCCCAAGATGACCCTGAACGATGACCACATCCGCGTTTCGGACCTGACGGTCGCCTACGGCGATTTCGTGGTCATGCGGGATTTGACCTTCAGCATCCAGCGCGGCGACATCTTTATCATCATGGGCGGCAGCGGCTGCGGCAAGAGCACTCTGCTCAAGGTCATGGTGGGGCTCAAGGCACCGGCCCAGGGGCAGGTCCGCTACGGCGGCGAGAACTTCTGGGAGGCCCGGCCGTCGGTGCAGCGGCGCCTGATGAAGAATTTCGGCGTCCTCTACCAGAGCGGGGCCCTCTGGAGCTCCATGAGCCTGGCGGAAAACGTGGCCCTGCCGCTGCAGCAGTACACCGACCTGGGGCCGGCGGACATCCGCGAGCTGGTGTCCCTCAAAATGGCCCTGGTGGGGCTGGCGGGCTTCGAAGACTTCTTCCCTTCGGAGATCAGCGGCGGCATGCGCAAGCGTGCCGCGCTGGCGCGGGCGATCGCGCTGGATCCGGAGATTCTCTTCTTCGACGAACCCTCCGCCGGCCTCGACCCCTTGAGCGCCAAACGTTTGGACGACCTGATCGTGGAGCTGCGCGACAGTCTGGGCGCGACGGTGGTGGTGGTCACCCACGAGCTGGCGAGCATTTTCGCCATCGGCAGCAACTCGGTCTTCTTGGACGCCGACACCCGCACCATGGCGGCCGTCGGAGATCCCAAGGTGCTGCGCGAGGACACCGGCAATGCCAAGGTCCGCAAATTTCTGCTGCGGGGTGAAAGTGCTTGACCGGGAAGAACGAAAACCGGGGAGTGGCGGGTATGGCCAAGCAGTGGAATAAAACGGTTATCGGCGCGTTTGTGATGAGCGGCATCGTGCTGCTGATCGTGAGCGTGATCCTCTTCGGCGGGGGGCGCTTTTTCGTTGAAAGGCACCGCTTCGTGCTCTTTTTCCAGGGCTCCATCCGGGGGCTTGCCGCCGGTGCGCCGGTGGTCCTGCAAGGGGTCCAGGTGGGCTCGGTGGAGCGCATTTTTCTCCAGGAGGACCCGGAGAGCGGGTCGCTGCGGATCCCGGTGATCATATCACTGGTGCCCGACCAGATCGACACCGGCGGGGTGGCCATCGACGATCTGGATGAGTCCATTCAAAATATGATTGCCCGGGGCCTCAAGGGGCAGCTCATGATTCAGAGTCTGGTGACCGGGCAGCTGGTCATCGAGCTGGATTTCTACCCCGATCTGCCCGTGCGCCTGGTGGGCTCCGACCTGCCGTACCCAGAAATTCCGACCATTCCCTCGTCGCTTGAGCAGATCGCCAAGACCCTCGAGAAGATTCCGGTGCAGCAGCTTTTCGAAAAATTGATCGGCGCCATCGAAGGGATCGAGCGCAACATCAATTCACCGGAGACCCAAAAGGCCCTTAAGGCCCTTCAGCAGACCGCCCTGGGGGCCGAGCGGCTGGTCAACAGCGCTGACGCGGTGGTTGCCGAAGCCGGCCACACCCTCCAAAACCTCGACCAGCAGGTGGGCGCATTGGGCGCCAACCTCAAAACGGTGACCGAAAGTGCCGGCCGGCTGCTGCAGCAGATCGATGCGCAGGTGGCCCCCTTGGGCCAGGAGGCGCGCCAAACCTTGGATGCCACCCGCCGGCTGCTGGCGGAAGCCCAGAACACGGTGGCGGGGGTGGACGGGTTTGTCGGTGAGCGCTCCGAGCTGCGCCAACGGCTGAACCGCTCCCTGGAGGAAATCAGCGCGGCGGCGCGTGCCTTGAGGTCCCTGAGCGACCTGCTGGAGCGCCATCCCGAAGTGCTGCTCAGGGGTAAAAGAGGTCTGGAAAGGAGATAACTTCCATGTCGCGGCGTTTTTTGATATATTTTTCTGTATGCCTGGGAATCGTCCTGTGGGCGCTTGCCGGCTGCACGTCCGGCTCACCGCCGGCGCGCTTTTATCTGCTGGGCGGCTTTGCGCAAGGCGAAGCGTCGTCGATGATGGTCGGAGAAGAAGGGCCTTCGGTTCTGGTGGGGCCCGTCACATTGGCGGCCTACCTGGACCGTGACCAGCTGATCACCCGCAGCGGGCCGGTGGATTTGAAGGTTGCCCCCTTTGACCGCTGGGCCGAGTCCCTCATGGATGGTTTCTACCGGGTGCTGCAGGAAAACCTCTCCGTTCTGCTCGATACCCCCCATGTCAGCACGGTGCTGCAGCAAAGTCCGGGACCGGCGGATTTTCAGGTGGCTGTCCACGTCAGCCGCTTCGACCAGGACGCCGACGGCGGCGCCCACCTGACTGCCTTCTGGTCGCTGGAAAGCTTTCGCGCAGCTGGACCTGTGCTGCGCAAAAAGACCGTGGTGCGCGTCGCCGCGGCTTCGCCCGCCTTGGGCGATCGGGTGCAGGCCCAGGATCAGGCCCTGACCGTTTTCAGCCGTGAAATCGCCGCCGCCGTGGCCGCCGCCAAACCGCAACCTTGATAAAACGTCAGAAAGTCAAAGTACTGCAGGGAAACCTGCCCGTCTTGCCCGATACGGCCCGGATCAACACAGTGTTGGAGCAAAAATTCAGTGCCGGCGGCGTTGGAAGGAGCGCCCCGACGCGAGTTCCAATTTGGATCCCACCCAAAAGGATTGTGCCATGACCTCTCTGAATCGACGACCCAAGCCGCTGAAGGCTTCCATGAAGATCATGTTTCTCTGCGCTGTGGCCGGTCTGGCTTTCGGCTGTGGTGAGCAGAACACCTACGTGGCGCCGCCGCCGCCTGGGGTGACCGTGGCCCTGCCGCTGCAGGAGGATGTCACCGACTACCTGGAGTTCACCGGCACCACCGAGGCGGTTGAAACCGTGGAGGTCCGGGCCCGGGTGTCCGGTTTCCTGGAAAGCATCCACTTCACCCCCGGAACAAACGTCAGGCAGGGGGACCTGCTCTTTGTGATCGACCCGCGCGAGTACGTCGCCGATATGGAAGCCGCCCAGGCCGAGGTCCAGAGCGCCCAGGCCAAGGTGCAATGGGCCCAGATTGAACTGGAGCGGGCCCAACGGCTGTTCCAACAGCGCGCCGGGGCCGAGGCCGATGTGGTCAGATGGCGCGGGGAGCGGGATGTGGCGGCTGCGGCCGTCGCCCGGGGCAAGGCGCGGGTCGAAAGGGCGCAGCTCAACCTGGATTACACGCGGGTGACGGCGCCGATTTCCGGCCGGGTCAGCCGCAATTACGTGGATTTGGGCAATCTGGTGGGGGAAGGAGAGCCCACCCTGTTGACCACGATCACCCGCTTCGACCCGATTTACGCCTACTTCAACCTCAACGAGCGCAACCTCCTCAAGGTGATGAGCGAATACCGCAAGCAGGCGACGGAGAAGGGGTTTAACCCCAAAACGGCGCCCGCCCGGGATATCGGCGTGCCCCTGGGAATGGGTTTGGCCACCGAGCAGGGCTATCCCCATGAGGGCCGTCTCGATTTTGCCGAATCCAGCGTCGATTCCGGCACCGGCACCTTGCAGTTGAGAGGGGTTTTCCCCAATCCCGGCGGGGTGCCGGAAATTCTGCCGGGGCTCTTCGCGCGGGTGCGAATGCCGATCGGGGAGCGCGAGGGGGCGCTGATGGTGGCCGAACGCGCCATCGGCAGCGACCAGGTGGGCCGCTACCTGATGGTGATCGATGCTGAAAACAGGGTGGACAAGCGGCCGGTTCGAATCGGGCAGGTGGTTGACGGGCTGGTGGTGATCACCGAAGGCCTCAGGGCGGATGAACGGGTGGTGGTCAACGGTATTCAGCGGGCCCGGCCCGGGGCAAAGGTCGATCCGGAGGAGACCGATATGGGCAGCCTCAAGACCTCCGCGCTCAAAGCGGCCCTTGAGGTCCGCCAGAGCGTCCCGAAGACAGATGCAGATGCCGGCTCCGCCGCCGACGAAGGTCAAACATCCCAGAAGCCCTGAAGAGGGGAGCCATGTTCTCAAAGTTTTTTATCGAACGCCCGATCTTCGCCAGCGTCATCTCCATCGTGATCGTCATTGCGGGTGTCGTCTCTTTCGGTGCCCTACCGGTGGCGCAGTACCCGGAGATCACACCGCCCACCGTATCCGTGTCGGCCGTCTATCCCGGCGCCAATGCCCAGGTGGTCGCCGAAACCGTTGCGGCGCCCATCGAGCAGCAAGTCAACGGCGTCGAGAATATGATCTACATGTCGTCCACCAGCGCCAGCGACGGTTCCTACGACCTCACGGTCAGCTTCGAGGTGGGCACCGACCTGGACATGGCCCAGGTGCTGGTTCAGAACCGGGTGAGTCTGGCCGAGCCCACCCTGCCCGAGGAGGTGGTCCGCCAAGGAATCAACACCAAAAAGAAGTCCACCAACATCCTCCTGCTCGCCTCGCTCTTCTCCCCGGACGGCCGCTTCGACGAGCTTTACCTCGTCAATTTCGCGACCTTGAGGTTGCGAGACGTGCTGAGCCGCATCCGGGGCGTCGGGGAGGTCCTCATCTTTCCCGCCAGCGATTACGCCATGCGCGTCTGGCTGGACCCTCGCAATCTCAAGAGCCGCAGTCTGACCACCGAAGACGTGCTCGCCGCCCTCCGCGAGCAGAACGTTCAGGTGGCTGCCGGTCAGATCGGCCAGCCGCCGGCGCCGGCAGGCCAGAACTTTCAATACACGGTCAACGTGCTGGGGCGCTTGTCGGAAATCGAGCAGTTCGAGGAGATCATTGTCAAGACCGCTGAAGGCGGCCGCATCACCCGACTCAAGGACGTGGCCCGCATCGAGCTGGGCGGCAGGACCTACAGCATCACCTCCAGCAAGAGCGGCACGCCCTCCGCCAGCCTGCTGCTCTACCAGCTGCCCGGCGCCAACGCCCTGGCGGTGGCACAAGAGGTAAAGTCCGCCCTGAAGGAAATGAGCGCGGCCTTTCCCGAAGGCCTGACCTACGAAATTCCATACGACACCACGATCTTCGTTGAGACCTCGATCAAGGAAGTCTACGTCACGCTTTTCCAGGCGGCCCTGCTGGTGTTCCTGGTGCTCTTCATCTTTCTCCAGGACTGGCGGGCCACCGTGGTGCCGGCGGTGACAATACCGGTCTCTCTCGTCGGCACCCTGGCGGTGATGCTGGCCATGGGGTTCTCCCTCAACATGCTGACCCTCTTCGGTCTGGTGCTGGCCATCGGCATCGTGGTGGACGACGCCATCGTCGTGGTGGAGTCAACCACCTACCACATCGAGCGCGGCAAGCCCCCCAGGGAGGCCGCCATCCAGGCCATGAGCGAGGTGTCCGGGCCGGTGGTGGCCACCACCTTGGTGCTGCTGGCCGTTTTCGTGCCGGCGGCCTTTTTGCCCGGCATCACCGGCCAGCTCTACCGCCAGTTCGCCCTGACCATCGCCATCTCCACCATTTTCAGCTCCATCAACGCCCTCACCATGAGCCCGGCCCTGGCGGCGCTGCTGCTGCGGCCCCCGAAAGAGAAGAAGAACGCCTTCTTCCGGGGTTTCGACAGCTTGTTTCAGAAAACCGAAAACGGCTACCTCGCCGTGGCCAAAACCCTGACCCGCCGGACGGCGATCGTCATGCTGCTCTATCTGGTGCTGCTGGGGGTTACCGGCTGGCGCTTTGCGCTGCTTCCCACCGGGTTTCTGCCCACCGAGGATCAGGGCTACCTGATCGCCAACATTCAACTGCCCGACGCCGCTTCGCTGGAACGCACCGACGCGGTGCTCAAGCGGATCGACGGCATCCTCGAAAAAACGGCGGGCGTTCAGGCCTGGGTTTCTTTGGGCGGCTACTCGGTCATTGACGGGACCAACGCATCCAATGCGGCTACGATCTTCATCACGATGACGCCCTGGGACGAGCGCAACGACCCCAGTCTGCGGCAGGAAGTTATCATGGGGACGATCCAGGCGCAGCTGTTTCAAATTCAGGAAGCCATTGCCTTTGTCTTTACACCGCCGGCGATCCCCGGTTTGGGGGTGGCGGGCGGCTTCCAGATGCAGCTTCAGGACAAGGCCGACGTGGGGCTTCCGGAGCTGCAGAAAATGGTCGACGAGATCCTCAAGGATGGCAACGCCCAGGCCGGTCTGGCCGGCCTCAACAGCACCTTCCGGGCCGATGTGCCCCAAATCTATGCCGAGGTCGACCGCACCAAAGCCAAGACCCTGGGCGTTCCCCTGACGAGCGTCTTCAACACCATGCAGGCCTATCTGGGTTCGGCCTACGTCAACGATTTCAACAAGTTCGGCCGAACCTGGCAGGTGCAGGTGCAGGCGGATCATGAGTTCCGGAACAAGCCCGAAGACATCCGTCAGCTGGACGTGCGTGACGCCATGGGAAACATGGTGCCGCTGGGGACGCTGATCAGCGTCGATCAGATCCTGGGGCCCCAGACGATCCAGCGTTACAACCTCTACCCGTCGGCTTCCATCACGGGCGCTGCCGCGCCCGGTTTCAGCTCCGGCCAGGCGCTCGACCTGATGGAGCAGTTGGCCGACAACAAGCTGCCCCCCTCCATGGGCTACGAATGGACCGGCATGTCCTACCAGGAGAAACAAGTCGGTTCGGAGGCGATTCTGGTCTTCGCCCTGGCCATTGTTCTGGTCTTCCTGGTGCTGGCGGCCCAGTACGAGAGCTGGACCAGCCCCTCGGCGGTTATCCTGGTGGTGCCGCTGGCGGTCCTGGGCACCGTCATCGCGCTGATGATGCGGGGAATGGACAACAACGTCTATACCCAGATCGGCATCGTGCTGCTGATCGCCCTGGCCAGCAAAAACGCCATTCTGATCGTCGAGTTCGCCTCGGAGCAGCGCGCCAAGGGGCTGGGCATCATGGAGGCGGCCGTGGAGGCGGCCAAACTGCGCTTCCGGCCGATCCTGATGACGTCGATCTCCTCCATTACCGGATTTATGCCGCTGGTGGTGGCATCCGGCGCCGGGGCCGCCAGCCGGCAGGCCATCGGTCTGGCGGTGGTTGGCGGTATGGCCGCCGCCACGATCATGTCCCTGCTGTTTACGCCGGTGTTTTACGTGGTGATGCAACGCCTGAGCGAGTTCAGGAAAAAGCCGGCCTTATCCGGCGGAACATCCCCCGCCGGCACCTCCGAAACCGCCGGAGGCTGAGGATGACGATTCCGCAAAAAGTCCAATTTCTGCCTTGCGCTGCATTTCGAAGTCGCTGCGGCTTACATAAGTTCGCCTCACGCCGCTGAGATTTGCGCGCCGTAACTTGAACTTTTTTCGAAACCGTCTGGTTTTTGTCTTACCTCTTTTTCAAGGCTGGGAAGCGGCTGCGGGGGGGGGGCCGCGCGCAGCCACGGTTTTTTAACCCAAACATGTCTTTTCTCGGAGCGGACGATATTGCCATGATGAGCATACCGCATAAGATCCTTTGGGGCCTGTTCGGTGTTTTGCTGCTTTGTCTGAATGCCTGCACCACTTTAGGGCCGGATTTCTCACCTCCCAGGGCGGACGTCTCCCCGCAATGGGTAGAGGCTGGGGACAGCCGGTTGAAGGCCGATGCCGCCGAGTTGCGCGACTGGTGGAAAGTCTTCGACGACCCGATCCTGGACGCGCTCATCGAGGAGGCCGCCGACGGGAACATCCCGCTTAAAATCGCCGGTGTGCGGATATACCAGGCCAGGGCGTTGCTGGGCATCGCCGTCGGAGAACTCTACCCGCAGCTGCAGCAGGGCTTCGGCTCATTGACCTTCAACCGGACCAGCGAGCGCGGGCCTTCCGCTCCCCAGCCGGGTGCGCCGGGTGATCCGGATTTTTCTTTCACACAAGGTGAGCTCGGGCTGGGGGCCAGCTGGGAGATCGATTTCTGGGGCCGCTTCCGGCGGGCCGTGGAATCGGCCGAGGCGGACTTTTTCAGCTCCGTCGCCGACTATGACAGCGCACTGGTCAGCCTGACGGCGGACGTTGCCGTGAACTACATCCTTTACCGCACCTTCGAGGAACGCATCCGGATTGCCCGTGAAAACCTCCAGACCCAGCAGGAGAGCCTGCGCATCGCCCGTTCGCGCTTTGAAAACGGCGCCACCAGCGAACGGGACGTCCAGCAGGCCCTGACCCAGCTCAACGGCACCGAGGCCACCATACCGCTGCTGGAAACCGGGATGCGCAAAACCCGCAACGCCCTGGGCATTCTCCTGGGGAAAGTGCCGGCGGAGATGGCCGCGGCGCTGGGGGCAGCGGGGGAGATTCCCGCGGCCCCGCCGACGGCGGCGGTGGGAATCCCCGCCGAGCTGATGCGCCGGCGCCCCGACATCCGTGGGGCGGAGCTCCAGGCGGCGGCCCAGAGCGCCCTCATCGGCGTGGCCAAGGCCGACTTGTATCCGGCCTTTTCCCTGGGCGGCAGTTTCGGGTTCCTGGCCAGTGATGTCGGCGCCTTTTCCTTGGACAACATTTTCGATTGGCGCAGCCGGACGGGCTTTATCGGCCCTTCCTTCCAGTGGAATCTTTTCAACTACGGGCGCATCGCCAACAACGTGCGTCTGCAGGATGCGCGCTTTCAGGAACTTCTGCTGAACTATCAGGATACCGTCCTGCGGGCCCAGCAGGAGGTGGAAGACGGGTTGGTGGAATTCCTGCGGGGCCAGGAGCGGGTGGTGCTGCTGACCAAGGCCGTGGCCGCCGCCCGGCGCTCGCTGGAGCTGGCGCTGATCCAGTACCGGGAAGGCGCCACGGACTTTACCACGGTGCTGACCGCTCTTCAGGCGCTGCTGAGCCAGGAGGATCTTCTGGCGGAGAGTCTCGGAGAGGTGCCCCTGGGGCTGATCGCCGTCTACCGCGCCCTGGGGGGCGGCTGGGAGATCCGGGAAGGAAAGGCCTTCATTTCCCCCGAGGTTCGACAGGAAATGGAAAACCGCACCGATTGGGGCGGGCTGCTGACACCCGTGGGGGTGCAAGTGACCGGCGACCAGGTGAAACAGCAGCTGATCCGCAAGCCCGACTGGTAGCTTTTTGTGCAGAACCAAAAAATGATGAAAGGAGCCTTAAATGAAACGCAAACTATCCGCCATGCTGCTGGCTGTTTGCCTGACGCTGAGTCTGGCCGCCTGCAGCACCTACTACCAGGTGAAAGACCCGGCCAGTGACATCGTCTACTACACGGGCGATATCAAAAAACTGAAAGGCGGGGCTGTCAAATTCAAGGATGAAAAAACCAAAACCGAGGTGACCCTGCAAACTTCAGAAGTCAAAGAGATCTCAAAAGACACCTTCAGCGAGGCTGTTGGGAAATAGAAATAACGGCATCGGTCGATACCTGAAAGGTACGAAACATGCAGGGGCGCCCGCGCGGGCGCCCCTGCAAGTATGGGAAGGATACCCGTGACGGTGAACCGTTGTCGGTGGCGGCCAAAGGCACCCATCGAGAACCGCGGGATCAAGGCCTCACCCGTGCAAGGGTTTACGCATCGTCCGTCGCCACCACCGTCGCCCGGGTGATGGTCACCGGGGTGACGGGGACGTCCTGGTGCATGCCGCTGCGGCCGGTGGGGACGCCTTTGAGCTTGTTGACCACGCCGTGGCCCTTGACCACCTTGCCGAAAACCGCGTAGCCCCACCCGTCGGGGGTCTTGGACTTGTGGTTGAGAAAATCGTTTTTCTTGACGTTGATGAAAAACTGCGCCGTGGCGCTGTGGGGGTCCATGGTGCGCGCCATGGCGACGGTGTAGGCGTCGTTTTGCAGGCCGTTGTCGGCCTCGTTGGGGATGGGGGCCTGGGTGGGCTTTTCCTTCATCTCGGCGGTCATCCCGCCGCCCTGGATCATGAACCCGTCGATGACGCGGTGAAAGATGGTGCCGTCATAATGCCCGGCTTGCACGTAGGACAGAAAGTTGGCGACGGTTTGGGGGGCTTTTTCCTCGTTTAGCTCCAGAACGATGTCGCCCATGCTGGTTTCGAGTTTTACCATGATGAATTTTTCCTTTCCTTAGGGGTGTGAATGGGGCCGAAAAAATGGCATTCACGGCCCGTGCAGAGGCCCTTCAACAAACCTCCCGGGCCCTCGGTGATCGCAAGCGTCAAGCGGCCCGCATACCGGAACATGCAGTGGGTTGTCAACCCGCCGCGGCGGTCCTGGAGGGGGCCGTCAGGGCGCATCGCCCTTTAATTCCTCCAGGACCTCCCAACGGCGGTAGGCCGCCTGGACGTCCCGTTCGACCACTTCCAGGCGCGCCGTGAACGCGGTGATCTCCCCCTTTTCCTTCTTGGAGAATAGGGGGTCGGACATGGCTGCGTATAGTTCCCGCTGCTCCGCCTCCAGTGCCTCGATCCGCCGGGGCAGGGCCTCCAGTTCGTGCTTCTCTTTGAACCCCAGTCCAGTCTTTCGTGCGCTCCCGCCGGCGCTGCGGGCCGGGGTCCGGGTTTTTTTCTCCGGTGGCGCCGCCTCGGCGGGTGCCGGTCGCTGGCGCAGCCAGTCGTCGTAGCCGCCGGGGTATTCGGCCACCCGGCCGCCGCCTTCGAAGACCAGCGTGCCGGTGACCACGTTGTTCAAAAACGCCCGGTCGTGGCTGACCAGGAGGAGCGTGCCGCTGAATTCGAAGAGCAACTCCTCCAAGAGCTCCAGGGTTTCGGTGTCCAGATCGTTGGTGGGCTCGTCCAGCACCAGCACGTTGGTCGGCCGGGTGAAGAGCTTGGCCAACAGCAGGCGGTTTTTTTCCCCGCCCGAAAGCACCCAGACCGGCGTGCGGCACCTTTGCGGGGAGAACAGGAAGTCCTGCAAATAGCCGATCACGTGGCGCCGCTGGCCGTTGAAATCGATGAAGTCGTTGCCCTGGGCGATGTTCTGCTGGACGGTCTGCTGGGGGTCCAACTGGTCGCGCAGCTGGTCGAAATAGGCCACCTGGAGATTGGTGCCGTGGCGCACAAGGCCTGTCATCGGGGCCAATTCGCCCAGGAGGAGCTTCAGCAGCGTGGTTTTGCCGGCGCCGTTGGGCCCGATGATGCCGATCTTGTCGCCGCGCATCACCACCGTCGAGAAATCGCGGATGATGGGGGATCCGCCGTGCGCAAACGTGATCCCCCGGGCCTCGATCACCAGTTTGCCGGTTTTTTCAGCCTCCTGGACCGCCAGCCGGACGATGCCCTCCCGGCGGCGACGGGCCCGGTGGGCCTCGCGCAGTTTTTCCAGCGCTTTCACGCGCCCCTCGTTGCGGGTCCGGCGGGCCTTGATGCCCTGGCGGATCCAGACCTCCTCCTGGGAGAGTTTTTTGTCGAAGACCGCGGTCTGCTTTTCTTCGGCCTCCAGCGCCGCCTCCCGGCGCATCAGATAGGTGGGATAGTCGCAGTCATAGGAAGCGATCCGCCCGCGGTCCAGCTCAACGATGCGGGTGGCCAGTCGTTGCAGCAAAGCGCGGTCGTGGGTGACCACGAGCAGGGTTTTGACGTTGCGCAGGATGAAGGTTTCCAGCCAGAGGATGGCCGCGATGTCCAGGTGGTTGGTGGGCTCGTCCAGCAGGAGCACGTCGGGGTCGCTGGCCAGGGCGCGCGCGAACAGGGTGCGGCGCTTCATGCCGGCTGAAAGACTGTCGAAGTCCCCATCGGGATCCAGTCCGGTTTTTGAGAGTACCTTTTCAGTCTGTCGCAGCAGCTCCCAGCCGCTCTCGGCGTCCAGCCGGTGCTGCAGCGCGTCCCGGCGCCGGGTCAGGGCGGGATCGCCGGCCGCCTCGGTGCTGCGGCAGACTCGGTTGTATTCGGCCAGAATTTGGCCATTTTCGCCCAGCCCGGCCACGACGACATCGAAGATCGTACCGTCGAGGTCCATTGGCACTTCCTGTTCCAGGGCTGCCACGGTAACCCCCTGCTGGCGCCAGACTTCGCCGCTGTCGGGCAGAATTTCGCCGGCAAGGAGCTTCAGCAGGGAGGACTTGCCGGCCCCGTTGCGGCCCAGTAGGCCGACGCGCTCGCCCTTGGCGATCTGGAAGGTCAGGTTCTCCAGCAGGGGCGGGTCGCCAAACCCCCAGCATACCTCGCGCATGCCCATCAGCGTCATGGCTATCGTTCCTTGGGGATGCGGGTCTCGGTCATCGTTTGTCTCTCCTGAGCATGTCCGGCCGGCGGGCCGGTGGGTGTTCGGATGCGCCGGACATTCGCGGCAACCGCCGGGCTGCCGAACAAGAGGAGTCTAAAATGCGCCTGCGGGCCTGAGGTGTCAACCCCCGGCCGCCTGCCGGTCCCTGCAAGACGGCCTGGGGCGGGTTTCCGAGCGCCGCGGGACCGCGAAAACCGGGGTGCCGCGGCAATCGATGCGCCGCGGTGTAAATCGGTTGCAGACCCGCAGCGCGCCGATGGGCGTTTGACAACGGCGGAGGGATTCGCGTATTTTGGTTGCAGCATCATAACCGGTCCAACCATCCCATTTTTCGCCCCCCTTTGCCACCTTTGCCCGCAACCACCGATGGAGGGCGCATGCAGCCCGACACTTTCAAGCCGGCAGCCGAGATTTCCGCCGATGCCCTGCTGGAGATCATCCGGCAGCTGGCCGCCGAGCTGAGCGCCCAGCCAGATTCCCTGCCGGCGGTGACGCTGGACGTCTCCCTGGAGCGCGATCTGGGGCTGGGCAGTCTCGCCCGGATGGAGCTGCTGGCGCGGGTGGAGCGCCATTTCGGCCTCACCTTCCCCGCCCAGGCCTTCACCGAGGCCGACACCCCGCGGGACCTGCTGCGCGCACTGAGGGCAGCCCAGCCCATCGCGGCGCACGATCTTGCACTGGAGCCCGCGGTTCCCGGACCCCGGGAGGAAGCGGAGGCGCCCCGACACGCCCGCACCCTGATCGAGGCGCTCCAGTGGCACGTGGACACCCATCCCGAGCGGGCCCACATCCGGCTTTGGGCCCACGATTCGGCTGGCACTCAAACCCTGACCTACAGGGACCTCTACGCCGGCGCGGCGGCCGTTGCCGGCGGCCTGCAGCGCTTGGGGCTGCGCTGCGGCCAGCCGGTGGCCATCATGCTGCCCACCGGCACGGACTATTTCTTCACCTTTTTCGGCGTCCTGCTGGCCGGCGGCATTCCGGTGCCGGTCTATCCGCCGGTACGCAAAAGCCAGCTGGTGGAGCACCTCAAGCGGCACCAGGCCATCCTGCAAAACTGCGGCGCCCCCATTTTGGTCACAATCCCCGAGGCCCGGGGGCTGGCCCGCCTGCTGAAAAGCCGGGCGACAGCCCTCATCCATCTGATCTCCGCCGCCGACCTTCGCGCCCAGTCACCGTCTTTCCAGCTGCCGCTGGTCAAGGCCGCGGACACCGCCTTTTTGCAGTACACCTCCGGCAGCACCGGCAACCCCAAGGGGGTCATCCTGTCCCACGCCAACCTGCTGGCCAACATCCGCAGCATGGGGTGCGCCATCGCGGCGAGCTCCGAGGATGTCGTCGTCAGCTGGCTGCCCCTCTACCACGACATGGGTCTGATCGGCGCCTGGCTGAGCCCTCTCTACTACGGCGCCCTGTTGATATCCATGTCGCCCATGGATTTCCTGGCGCGGCCTGGCCGCTGGCTGCGCGCGATTCAGCGCTTTGGCGGGACCCTTTCGGCGGCCCCCAATTTCGGCTATGAAATCTGCCTGAAACGGCTGGCCGACGAGGATCTCACCGAGTTGGATCTCAGCACCTGGCGCTGCGCCTTCAACGGCGCCGAGCCGGTCAGCCAAGCAACCCTGGAGCGGTTTTACGAGCGTTTCAAGGATTACGGCCTGCGCCGCGAGGCCCTGATGCCGGTTTACGGCCTGGCGGAATCCACGGTGGGGCTGGCCTTTCCGCCCATAGGGCGCGCCTGGCGGGTGGACCGCGTGGACCGCGCCACCCTGATGAGTTCCGGGCTGGCCCGGGAGGTGGCGGCCGACGCGCCCCAGCCGCTGCAGTTTGTGAGCTGCGGCCGGCCGCTGGCCGGTCACGAGGTTCGGATCGTGGACCCCGGCGGGCGCGAGCTGCCCGAACGCCGCCAGGGGCGGCTGCAGTTCCGCGGCCCGTCGGCCTGCAGCGGCTACTACCGCAACCCCCGCCAGACCCAGCGGCTTTTCCAGGGCGACTGGCTGGAATCCGGTGATCTGGCCTACCTGGCGGACGGCGAAATCTTCATCACCGGGCGCACCAAGGACATCATCATCTGCGGCGGGCGCAATATCTATCCGGAGGAACTGGAGGAGGCGGTGGGCAACCTGGCCGGGGTGCGCAAGGGCAACGTGGCGGTTTTTGGCACCCCCGACCCCCGGACGGGTACCGAGCGCCTGGTGGTCATGGCTGAAACCCGTGAAAGCGGGGCCGGTGTGCTGGCGCGCCTGCGGGGGGAAATCCAATCGGTCGCTCTGGATCTGGTGGGCAGCCCGCCGGATGAGATCGCCCTGGTGCCGCCGGGAAGCGTGTTGAAGACCTCCAGCGGCAAGATCCGGCGCACCGCCAGCCGGGAGCGCTTCGAAAAGGGCCGCATCGGGGTCGCGCCGCCGCCCCTGGCCTGGCAACTCTTTCGCCTGTGGCTGTCGGGGGGGGCTGCGATGGCCGGCCGGGTGCTGGGGCGATCCGCCGCCCTGGCTTACGGGGTTTACGTCTGGGGCCTGTTTCTCCTGCTCCTGCCGCCGCTGGGGCTGCTGGCAGCCGTGCTGCCGAGGCTGAGCTGGCGCTGGGCGGCCATGCGCCGGGGAGCCCGGCTGCTTTTCCGGGCGGCCGGGATGCCGATTACCGTCAAGGGGCTGACGCGCCTGCCGGCAGGCGCGGCCCACGTGGTGGCAGCCAACCACGCCAGCTATCTGGATGGGTTGGTGATTGCGGCAGCGCTCCCCGAGGTGTCCTGTTTCGTGGCCAAGGTGGAGTTGACCGCCGTGCCCGGCCTGCATTTCATGCTGCGCCGGCTGGGGACCCATTTCGTGGAACGCTTCGACGCGGCCCAGGGCATCGAAGACGCCCGGCGCATCCAGACCCTGCTGCGCCCTGGGCAGCGCCTGGTCTATTTCCCGGAAGGGACCTTCACCCGGGTTTCGGGTCTCAGGCCCTTTGAAATGGGGGCGTTTGTTGCCGCGGCCGAAACCGGCGTGCCGCTCGTACCGGTGGCCATCCGCGGCACGCGCTTCGCGCTGCACCCCGATACGCTCATACCGCGCCGCGGCGCCCTGGAAGTGCACATCGGCGCGCCAGTAGAAGCGCCGGCAGCGGCCAGCGAGGACCAGGCCGCCTGGCAGCGGGCGCTGGGGCTGCGCCGCCAGGCCCGGGACTTCATCCTGGCACGCTGCGGCGAACCCGACCTGGCCGCAGCAGAACCTACGCCGCGCAGGCCCCGCGGTTAAACCGCCGTCACCCCTTGGAGCCCAGCCGCAGGCCGCCGTGAATGAAGAAGACGTCCCCGGCCAGGGCCTCATTGCGGTAGAGATCGCCCACCAGGAGGGCGACCTCTTCGGGTTCGATCAGCCGGCCGATGGGCACCTGGGACAGGATGGCGTCCAGGGCCTTCTGGTTCATGTTCTTGACCATGGGGGTGCCCACGTAGCCGGGGGCCACGGCCACGCAGCGGATCCTGTCGGCCAGGCCGCGCCGGAAGAACTCCGCGGTGAGCACCTTGGGCATCACCGACATGGCCGCCTTGGAAGAAGCGTAGTTGATCTGGCCTGCGGTTCCCAGCGAGCCGGTGGAGGAGATCAGGCAGATCAGGCCCCTGCACTTGTGGTTGATCATACGCTCGGTGCATTCGCGCACGGTGAGAAAAACGCCGGTGAGGTTGATGTCGATCACGGCCTGAAAGTCGGCCAGGGACATTTTGCGGGTCACTTGCCCGGTTTCGCGGTCCGGCGAGACCATCAAACCGTCCTTGATGATGCCGGCAAAGGGCGCCACCAGGTTGATTTGGCCGAATTTTTCGATGGCCGTGTCCGCCAGGCGCGCACAGTCCTCCTCCTGGGTGACGTTGCAGACTACTGTGGCCACCGCGCCGCCCAGGGCTTTGAGCTCGGCCTCGGCTGCGGTCAGAAACTTTTCGGCGACATCCGCGATCACCACCTTGCCTCCGTTTTGCACCCAGTGGCGGGCCAGCGCCAGGCCGATGCCACCGCCGCCGCCGGTAATGACGGCAACCGAATCCTTGATCTCCAACATGTCATGCTCCTTATGGTTTGGGGTTTGTCTTGGACTTCTTCAGGCTGCTATCATATTCATAGCTGGCCGTCGCTGGTCATCAGGATGCCGTAGGTTTCCGGCCGGCGGTCCCTGAAAAGCCCCCAGCCGCGGCGGGCGGCCGCGATGGCGTCGAGATCGAAGGTCTGTACCAGGACCGCCGGGCTGCAGCCGTCGGCCTCGGCCACGATCTCGCCCCGGTGGTTGGTGATAAACGACGACCCGTAAAAGGTGATTTCGGAGCCCTCGATGCTTTCCGTTCCGATGCGGTTGGCGGACACCAACGGCAGCATGTTGGCCGCCGCGTGGCCCTGCATGCAGATCTGCCAGTGGGGCTTGGAATCGTGGGCGGGGTCGGTCGGCTCCGAGCCGATGGCGGTGGGGTAGAACAGAAGCTCGGCGCCCATCAGGGCCATGGCGCGGGCGGCCTCCGGAAACCACTGGTCCCAGCAGATCCCCACGCCGATGGCGGCGTAGCGTGTGCGCCAGACCCGGAAGCCGGTGTCGCCGGGGGTGAAATAGAATTTTTCCTCGTAGCCCGGGCCGTCGGGAATGTGGGTTTTGCGGTAGACCCCCAACAGCGACCCGTCGGCGTCGATGACCGCCACGGAATTGTAGTGGGCCTGGTTGCGGCGTTCGAAGAAGCTGATGGGCAGGACGATTTCAAGCTCCCGGGCGATCCTGGAAAAATGCAGCACGGCCGGGTTGCGCTCCACCTCGCTGGCCAGGTCGAAGAAAACCGCTTTTTCGGCCTGGCAGAAGTACGGGGTTTCAAAGAGCTCCTGCAGGAGAACGACGCCGGCCCCCCGGGCGGCGGCCTCTCTGACCCGCTCTTCGGCGGCGGCGATATTGGCCATGCGATCCGAAGTGCAGGCCATCTGGGTTGCCGCAACTGTCAGCTTGCGCATTGCTTGCCTCCTTTGGGGGCGCGCGGCCTCTCGCCGGCACCCGGCGCCCGGTATCCCAGGGGCTGCTGCTGGGTGATGCAATGGATGTTGCCCCCGCCCAGCAGGATTTCCCGGGCCGGGACCCCCACCACCCGCCGATCGGGGAAAAGCCGCGTGAGGGTCCCCAGCGCCGCGCGGTCGTGGGGGTCGTCGAAGAGCGGCAGGACCACCCCGCCGTTGGCGAGGTAGAAATTCACGTACGACGCCGCCAGGCGGTCCCCCGTCCGGCGGCCGTAGCCCGTTTTGCTCGCCGCCAGGTAGCGGCTCTCCTCCGCCGTCCAGAAGAGCGGCCCGGGCTGGTGAATCCGGTGAACGGTCAACCGCCGGCCCCGGGCATCGCTGGCGGCCGAAAGCACTTCCAGCGCCTGGCGGGATATCTCGTACTGCGGATCTGAGGCATCGTTGGTCCAGGTCAGCAGGACCTCCGCCGGGCGGACGAAACAGCACAGGTTGTCCACGTGGCCGCTGGTTTCGTCCTGGTAAACGCCTTTTCCCAGCCAGATGATGCGCTGGACGTTCAGATAGGTCTTGAGATGGTTTTCGATCGCCTCCCGCGAGAGTTCCGGGTTGCGGTTGGGATTGAGCAGGCACTCCGCGGTGGTCATCAGGGTGCCCTGGCCGTCCACATGGATCGCTCCGCCCTCCAGCACGAGCGGGGCCCGGTAGCGGTCCAGGCCCTCGGTTTCCAGCACCTTGCGCGCCACCAGGTCGTCCTGGTCCCAGGGGAAATAGAGGCCGCCGTTTAAGCCGCCGTAGGCATTGAAACGCCAGTCGACGCCTCTGACGCCGCCGCGGTCGTCCACCACGAAGGTGGGCCCGGTGTCGCGCATCCAGGCGTCGTTGGATGACATCTCCACCACCCGGATGTGGGGTGGCAGCATCCGGCGGGCGTTTTCATACTGCCCGGCGGCTGCGCCCACCGTCACCGGTTCGAACTGGGCGATGGCCGCAGCCACCGCCGCGAAGTGTTCCTGGGCGGGCAGGGCCCCGGCGCGCCAGGTGTCCAGGCGAAAGGGCCAGAGCATCCAGCAGCCGCGGTGGGGCTCGTATTCCGCCGGCATTCGGTAGCCGTCCGGGCGGGGGAGGGTGGTGAGGGTTTGCGACATGCTGCGCCTCGCGTGCGGTGGTGGACCTTCGGTCAACGCCCCGGCCGATATGGCCCGCTTGTCCGATCGGGCCGGGTGCTGTTTATTTACAGGGATGGCCGGTTTTTTTGAAGCAAAAAAAAAGGCCGGCCCCAAATGCCGCTGCCGTCGCGCGCAGCCCGCCGGCGCACCATCGAATTTCCGCTGGACAAACCGGCCGGCTTGGCCGATGATGCCCAACCACTTACCGTTGCGGCCTTTTGCGGCCCCTGATCACAGCGTATCACAAGGATCGCGTATGAACATCTATTACATCGACGGCGAATTTGTCCAGGCCCAGGCCGCTTGCCTGCCGGTGGACGACCTGTCCATCCTGCGGGGTTTCGGCGTTTTTGACTTTCTGCGGACTTATGGCGGCCGGCCGTTTCACCTGAAAGACCATTTGGCCCGGCTTAAGCGTTCGGCCGAACTGATCGGGCTTGGGGTGGGGCGCCCGCTGGGGGAAATCGCCGACATCGTCGGGGAGACCTTGCGGCGCAACGGGCATGCCGAGGCCAACATCCGGATCGTGGTCACCGGCGGCAGCAGTCCGGACTGCTTCCTGCCAGCCGGGCGGCCGCGGCTGCTGGTCCTGGTGACGCCCCTGACGCCGCTGCCTGAGACCTGGCAGCAAGACGGTGTCGGGATCGTCACCATTCCCTACAGCCGCTACCTGCCGAACGCCAAGAGCATCAACTACATTCCCGCGATTCACGCCATGCAGGACGCCCGGCGCCAGGGCGCCGTGGAAGCGCTCTATGTCAAGCCCGACGGCCGGGTCACGGAGTTTACCACCAGCAACCTTTTTGCCGTGATCGACGGGCGCCTGCTGACCCCCGAAACCGACCTGCTGCCCGGGATCACGCGCCAGGTGGTGCTGGACCTGGACCTGCCGCTGCCGGCGCAGATCGGCGATCTGACCCTCGAAGCCCTGCACGGGGCCGAGGAGGTGTTCCTCACCTCCTCCACCAAGGAGGTCGTGCCGGTGGTGCGGATCGACCGGCGGCCGGTGGCCGACGGGCGCCCGGGCAAGCGCACGCGGGAGACCATGGCCCGCTTCCGGGACTACACCGAGCGCTACGGCCGGGGGTGATGCGGCACCTCGTTTCGGATCCAGGGCCGCCCTGCGGCTGGAAGGTATGCTGGGCGCCTCGGGGCTGCACTCAGGGAGGGGTGAGGACCATGGAAAACGGGTGGGAGCTGTATCCGGTTCGCCAGCGCTTTGACGACACCGCCCTGGAAGA
>JAJDNY010000137.1 GCA_022340425.1 Desulfobacteraceae bacterium
TGTATGAAAAGGGCGGGCTGGAGATGATGCAGGAGATCTATGGAAAATTCAACCTCTTTGCCCTTCCCGGGGGGCAGTGCGGCCAGGAAATGGGGCTTTTCTCCAACAAGCGTGCCACCAAGATGGAGGACTTCAAAGGCATGCGAGTGCGCACCCCGGGCTGGTACATGGACATTTTGAACAACATGGGTGCCTCGGTCAGCCCCCTTCCCGGCGGCGAGGTGTACCTGGCCCTGGAGCGCGGCGTCATCGATGCGGCCGAGTTCTCCTCACCAGCCATCAACTACCCCATGGGTTTCGATGAGATCACCAAGTTTGCCATTCAGCCGGGCGTCCACCAGCCGGGCATCCAGTGCGCCCTCTTCTTCAACAAGGACGCCTACGACAAGCTGCCCGAAGATTTGAAGTGGATCATCGACATCTGCGCCAAGGAAACCCAGCTCTGGAGCTACAACTGGATCAACAGCCTCAACGCCGAGGCGATCCGGCGGTTCAAGGAAAAAATTGAGATCGTCAAACTGGACACCGAGACCCTGGTCGATTTCCGCAAGTTCACCAAGGCCTATCTCGACGAGGTCAAGGCCAAGTACCCCGACGTCAAAAAAGTCCTCGACAGCCAGGAAGCCTTCCTGGAGAGCTTTGCCGACTGGCGTGACGCCCGCAGCGGCGCCACCCCGTGGCCGTATGAAACTTACATCACGGGCCGGATCACCGAATAAGCGGCCGCCGCTCCGGGCCGCCCGCAACGGGCGGCCCGAACCCTGCGGCCGCGGCAGGGGAAGTAAAGCGCCAAGCCCGGCGGCCGTTTTCGCCCAACCCAAGCCAAAAGGACCACCCCATGTTCGCCACGATTTCACGTGCCATCGACACGTTCAACAAAAGGCAGGGCGAAGTCACCTCGCTGCTGGTTCTGCCGCTGCTGGCGGTGGTGATCTACGAGGTTTTCATGCGTTACGTCTTCAATGCCCCGACCATCTGGGGGTTTGAGGTCACCACCTTTCTCTACGGCCTCCACTACATGTTCGGCTATGCCTACACCGATGTTCTGGACGGCCATGTCCGGGTGGACATTTTCACCGCGCGCATGTCGCCCCGCGCCCAGGCGCTCCTGGCGATCATCACCAACGTGGTCATTTTCCTGCCGGTTATGACCTGCCTGACCATCTGGACGTTCAAGTACGGTATCACCTCCCTCAAGGGCCTGGAGGTCAACTCCACCAGCTGGGCGCCGCCGATCTACCCCATCAAGCTGGTCATGGCCGCCTGCTTTCTGTTTCTGCTGCTCCAGGGGATCTCCAATCTCATCAAAGACGTGAAAACGCTTTCGGCTGCGAGGTAATCACCCATGAGTCCTGAAATTCTCACCGTGGGCATGTTCGCCACCCTGATTTTCGCCATCACCTTGGGGCATCCCCTGGCTTACACCCTGGCGGGAGTGGCCACCCTCTTCGGCCTGATCGACAACGGCTTCAACATCCCGGGGCTCTTCGACCTGTTTGCCAACAACGCCTGGGGGCTGATGAACAACTACACCCTGGTGGCCATCCCGCTGTTCATTCTGATGGCTCAGCTGCTGGATCGCTCCAAGGTGGCCGAGGCGCTCTTTGAGGCGCTCTACATCGTTCTGGGCGGCATCAAGGGTGGTCTGGGTCTGGCGGTGGTCGTGGTCTGCACCGTTTTCGCCGCGACCACCGGGATCATCGGCGCCTCGGTGGTGGCCATGGGCCTGCTGGCGACCCCGGCATTGCTGGGTAAGGGCTACCAGAAGGAGATGACCAGCGGCATCATCTGCGCCGCCGGCACCCTGGGGATCCTGATCCCCCCCAGCATCATGATGGTGGTCTACGGCGGCCTGACCGGGCTCAAGGAAACCTCGGTGGGCAACCTTTTCGCCGGCGCCATCTTCCCGGGCCTGATCCTCGCGGGGCTTTATTTCCTTTACATCTTCATCCGCTGCAACCTGAACCCCGCCCTCGGCCCCCCGATTTCCAAGGTGGAGGCCAGCCGGTGGTCCGCCCGCCAAAAATGGGGCATGACCCTGAAATCCCTGGTTCCCCCGCTGGCACTGATCCTGGCCGTCATGGGTACCATCCTCGCCGGTGTGGCCACCCCCACCGAAGCGGCGGGACTCGGTGCTTTCGGCGCCCTGGTGCTGGCCATCCTGAACCGCAAGTTCAGCTGGGAGGTTCTCAAGCTCTCCTGCCAGTCGACCCTCAAAACCACCTCCATGGTGATGATGCTCTTTATCGGCGGCACCTTTTTCTCCACCGTTTTTCTGAGCATGGGCGGCGGCGACGTGGTGGCGGATGTCCTGATCGGCAGCGGTCTAAACCGCTGGATCGTGCTCATGATCATGATGGCCATCGTCTTTTTGATGGGCATGTTCATCGACTGGGCCGCCATTTTGCTGGTCACGGTCCCGATCTTCATGCCCATCGCGATGGAACTCGATTTCAATCCGCTGTGGTTTTCGATCCTGATGTGCGTCAATCTGCAGACTTCCTTCCTGACGCCGCCCTTCGGCTACGCGCTGTTCTACTTCAAGGGCGTCGCCCCGGAGAGCTACAGCATGACGCACATCTACAAGGGGATCATGCCGTTCGTGTTGCTGCAGCTCTTGGCGATGGTGGTCCTGAGCGTCTTCCCGACCGTGACCACCTGGCTGCCGCAACTTTTCTTCGGCGGGTGACACAGCGACAGTCCCAGCCGTAAAAACCGTGCCAGCATCGCTATTCTGTGACCCTGCCCCGGCGGAGCCGACCGCCGGGGCCACCCCAAATCGGAAAAGGCAGTGCCATGCGAAGCTACCCCCTCAAACCGGAAACGGTCTATTTCTTCGGAACCTGCCTGGTGGACATGGTCTATCCGGATGCGGGCATGGCGGCCATCCGCCTGCTGCAACGTGAAGGCCTGCACGTCGTCTACCCCCAGGCCCAGTCCTGCTGCGGCCAGCCGGCCTACAACTCGGGGTTTCCGGACGAAGCCCGGGCCGTGGCCCGCAAACAGCTGCGACTGTTCCCCAAGGACTACCCGATCGTCGTGCCCTCGGGGTCTTGCGCCGGCATGATGCACCGCCACTATCCGGCCCTTTTCGCCGAGGATTCGGACCGGGCGCTGGCGGAGGAGTTTGCCGGACGCGTCTTCGAGTTGACCGAGTTTCTGGTGCACGTGCTGCAAATCCGGTTGGAAGACCGCGGCGCGCCGGTGACGGTCACCTGGCACTCCTCCTGCCACGCCCTGCGGGAAATGGGGGTGATCCAGGATTCCAAGTCGCTCATCCGCCAGCTCAAGAACGTCACCCTGCTGGAGCTCGAAAACGAGCACGAGTGCTGCGGCTTCGGCGGGACTTTCGCCGTCAAGCAGCCGGAAATTTCGGCCGCCATGGTGGCCGACAAGGCCGCCGACATCCGCCAGACCGGCGCCACCACGGTCCTCGGCGGTGACTGCGGCTGCCTGATGAACATCACCGGTGCCCTGCAGCACCAGCGGGTGCCCGTCACCGGGCAGCACATCGCCCAATTCATCTGGGAGAGAATCCATGGCTGAAACCACGGGGTTTGATTTCGCCAAAAACATCCGGCAGGCGCTAGGCGATCAGCAGCTGCGCAAGAACTTCAAATTCGCCATGGGCAGCATGATCCAGAAGCGCCGCCTGGTTTTCGCCGACGAGGACGAGTTCGAACAGCTGCGCGCCATCGGCCAGGCGATCCGCACCCGGGCGCTCGCCAAACTGCCCGAACTGCTGGCCCAGCTGGAAGCGCGCTGTACCGCAAACGGCATCCAGGTCCACTGGGCGGAGACCGCCGAGGAGGCCAACGCCACGGTGCTGGAGATCATGCAGCGCCACGGTGCCACCCGCATGGTCAAGGGCAAGTCGATGGTCTCCGAGGAAATGCACCTCAACCGCTTCCTGGAGGCCCGGGGGATCGCGGTCACCGAGACCGACCTGGGGGAGTTCATCATCCAGTTGGCCGGCGAAACCCCATCGCACATCATCGTGCCCGCCATTCACAAGAACAAGGAGCAGATCGCGCGCCTGTTTCACGAAAAGATCCCCGACACCCCCTACACCGAGAAGGTCGAGGAGCTCAACGCGATCGCTCGCCGCACCCTGCGTCAGAGGTTTTTCGACGGCCAGGTGGGTCTCAGCGGGGTCAACATGGCGGTGGCCGAGACCGGCACCCTTTGTCTGGTGGAAAACGAGGGCAACGGCCGGATGTGCACCACCGTCCCGCCGGTTCACATCGCCGTGATGGGCCTGGAAAAGGTGGTCGAGAAGCTCTCCGACGTCCCGCCGCTGCTGCGCCTGCTGACCGGTTCGGCCACCGGCCAGCTGATCACCACCTATTTCAACATGATCACCTCGCCCCGCAGGCCGGGGGAAAAGGACGGCCCGCTGGAGGTGCATCTGGTCATCCTGGACAACGGCCGCTCGCGGATCCTGACCGACCCCCAATTCCGCCAGACCCTGCAGTGCATCCGCTGCGGCACCTGCCTGAATCACTGCCCGGTCTACACCCGCATCGGCGGTCATGCCTTCGGACACGTCTACCCGGGGCCCATCGGGGAAATCCTCACCCCTCAGATGGAGGGTCTGCAGGAGGCCGGTGTCCTGGCCACCGCCTCCAGCCTGTGCAACGCCTGCGAGGCCGTCTGCCCGGTCAAGATCCCGATTCCCGGTCTGATCCGCGAACTGCGCAACGCGAGCTACACCGCCACCCCCACCGGTCGCGTGCCCGGTGAGGGGTTCAAGCGCAACCTCCCGGAAACCCTGGCCTGGAAAGCCTGGGAAAAGGTCAACCGCACCCCGGCCTTGAATGCCGTCGTCACCCGTCTGGCCGGTCTCCTGGGGGACAAGGCACCCCGTTTGGGCCCCCTGAAAATCTGGAGCCGCTATCGAACGCCCCCCCGGGTGGCTCGGCGCAGCCTGCACGCCATGACCCGCGCCCAAGGAGTCGATAATGAGTGACACCGCCCGTGAAAACATCCTGCGCAAGCTCGCCGCCGCCCACCGACCCGCCCAAATTCCGGAAACCGGGGCGCTGCCGATCGCCGCGCTCTGCCAGGCGGAAAAAATCGAACAGCTCAAGCATTTCATGGAGGCCGTGAGAGGCGAGGTGCACGTGGTCAAGAAGGAGGGCTGGATCGCCCGGCTTCAGGATCTGCTGCGCCCGCGCGCTTTGAAGACCCTGCTCTACGGCCCGGCAACGCCCCTCGGCAAAGCCCTGGCGGCCGGGTGGCCCCCCGAAGACCCGGGGCTGCCCCGACTGGTGCCCTATGCCGCGCCGGTGGAGGATTTCAAGTCCGAGCTGTTCCAGCTAGATGCCGGCATCACCGGTACGCTGGGCGCCATCGCCGAAAACGGGGCCCTGATCCTGTGGCCCACCCCCGAGGAGCCGCGCCTGATTTCACTGGTGCCGCCGATTCACATCGCCCTAGTGGACGCCCGCGACATCTACTGCAATTTTGCCGACGCCCTCACGGCCGGCACCTGGAAGGCGAACATGCCGACCAATGCCCTGCTGATTTCCGGTCCGTCCAAAACGGCGGACATCGAACTCACCCTGGCCTTCGGGGTCCACGGCCCGCGTGAGGTGCTGGTCCTGGTCCTGGAAGCGTGACGGCGGCGTAGAAGCCCGCTTGGTGCGTTGCACCGGGTGGGCCCCGGGATTGCGCCGGAGCAGAAAACCCCAGCCGCCAATAGACACTCAGAACCTGTCCATGGAGATCGCTATGTTACCGGAAATAAAAAAGATCCTTTACGCCACGGACCTCTCCGAAAACGCCCGCTACGCCGCCCGCTACGCAGTCGCGCTGGCCGAACGCTTCAATGCCGAGATCACGACTGTGCACGTCATCGAGCAAATCTCGGCCAACATTCACAGCCGGGTGGCGGCGATGCTGGGAGAGGCCGAGTGGCAGGAAATCCAGGCGCGCCGCCGGGAGGAGACCTTCACCACGATCCAGACGCGGCTCAGGAATTTCTGCCGGGACCTCCAAGACCAGCTGGCCGGCTGCCGGCTGGAGCAGGCCGACATCGTCACCCGTGAAGGGGAGCCGGTCTCTGAAATCCTGGCGCTGGCAAAAGAACGGCCTTTCGATCTGATCGTGATGGGCACCCGCGGTCTGGGCGCCCTGGCCGACGCCGTGATGGGCAGCACGGCCCGCCGGGTGATTCGCCGCGCCCAAATCCCGGTGATGGTGGTCCGCCTGCCCGGGGAAACGAGCTGATTGCTCTCCGGGCACCCGAGCCGGCCGTGCAACCCGGGGTCGCCGGCCGACGGCCCCGTTGTGATGCGACGCCGCCGGTTGAGGCGCCGCCTGATTCTCCCTGCCGCGGCGGTCCTGCAGATCTGCAAGGCCGCCACCTGCTTCTGGCCCGTCTGCGATGGCCCCTCCAAACCTTCAGCGGCAGGCTCCAGGGGACCCTCCAGCTTCCCCTTCACCCCGTTTTACCTCGCTTCCCCCACCCCCTGAGACATGAAAAAAAAGTAACAATCATCCCTTTTTTACCCAATTTAGCGGGAGGGAATTTACCCAAAGCCACTTGATCTGGCGCCCACGGGGCGGCGGCCGGTGGCTTTCTTACGTGCGGCGGGCCGCCGTCGGCCCCAACGGCCCCGGGACGCGCCGACGTCCAGGCGGCCGGTGGCACCCTTATTGCTCCAGAATTGACTACGCCAAAGCGTCAAAGCCAAACCCCGAGTGATCGGGCGACGGAAAGCCGCGGGTCTTGCGCCACCAAGACAGCCGGGTTGCCTTTACGAAGGTCGCCCGGCTTTTTTGTAGGCCGGCATGCACCCCTTGCAACCGAGAAAAGGGAGGAGATCATGCAGAGAGTGTTTCGAATCGCCCGTCTGGCCGGGGTACTGCTGGCCGTCGGCGCCCTTTGGGTCCCGGTGGCCGCCGCCGAACCGCAGGCTGAGCCAATCACGGGCGGGATCGTGATCGTACGCAACTGCCCCAAGAGCGAGATCAAGAATTTCAGCTATATGCTCTCCAGTGTGCCCGGCGGCGGCTGGGCGGAAATATCCAACGCCGGGGAGAGCTTCCGACTCAACTTTTTCTCCTTCACCCCGGAGGACCTCGAGGCCTTCAACCAGCTGGGCAGTCGCACGGAACCGCGGATAAGCGTGATCCTCTACAACGGCGATTTCGTCTTCATGGTGCGGTCCTCCAAAGAGGAGTACCGGGGAGCGCCGCCACCTGAAATCGAAGACCCGCCGGTGGTGGGCAAGGGCGCGCCGACGGTTGATCTTTAGCCGCACCACCTCCCGGCCCATAAAGTTTTGACCGGCAACAAGGAGAACCCGATGAAATCCCTTCGCCACATTGTTCCGACCGTCGGTCTGATCGCTGCAGCCTTCCTGGCCGTTGCGGCCGCTGCGGCGGCCGAAAGTGAAAGTCAGCGGATTTCACGCTTGCGGGCTCAGCTGTGCACGACCCACATCGAATACCTGGACGGGGCCGCAGGCAGCGTCGCGGATCTTGCAAGAGCCCTTGGCGCCCTGGCCCGCCAGCTTCCCGACGACCCAAGCACCGCCGACCTCGGGCAGCGCGTCGCCCAAGCCGCCGAGGAGGCGCGTGCGCTTCTGGAGGCCCTCGACCTCCAGCTGACGGTGGCCGTCAATGCCTGCGACAACCTGGCGGCCCGCATCAAGCAGCCCACCCTGATGCGGCCCGACGAGGGTCAAAGATTCTCTAAAAGTAACGTCATCCGCGGCCTCCGGGAGGAGCTCTGCAGCCTCTACGTGGACAATTTGGCCGAAATCCTGCTGCGCGGCGACTGGATCCTGGAGGATCTGGCGGCGATTCAGGCCGACCCCGCGGCAGCCAGGCTCCGGACGGCCAAGGGAATCGACCTGCCGATGGCCGAAAACCGGCTGCGGCAGCTGGTGGACACCGCCGCCGGCCAGTTCTTTGCCTCGGAGCTGGCGTGCCTGGCCATCGGTGAAAGAGCGGCCAAAAGGGATTTCTGGCGGGCAGCCGAAGCCGGTCTGCAGCCGGGCCTGACCACCAACCCCTATTTGGTGCTGTTGCGAATCTACGACTGATGAAGCGCCGCAGCAGAAAGCCCTTGTCAAACCCAGGGCGATCGACTATTTTTGATCAGGATGGCAGTTTGCCCGGCGGCGACAAAACGCCCGAATATTCAGCTGACCTGTAGGAAAAGCCGTTTATTCCGGCCCGTCTCCCGTCCGCGGCAGTGGATGCCGACCTACAGCGGCAGCCCCTGCCATCCACTTTTAGTGCCCCCACACCCCTCACATGCCCTGCAGGAGCGCCTTGACACGGCTGCCGTCGGCCCGCGGACCGAAGTGTTTCATGACCGCCCCGACGGCCTGCATCTTGTTTTTGAACTGGGTAAAATCGATATTCTGCCGCACCCAGGAAGTGATTTCCTCCTCGGAAGCCATCTGCGGCAGATAGGACGCGAGGATCGTGATGAAGGCCGAATCCCCCGCCATTCCCCTGCGGTCCAGCACCTCGCGCTCCGCTTTGATCAGCTTCTTCAGAATCCTGATGACATCCTCATCGCCGAGCTGTTTCGTCTCCTGCCGCCCGAATTCCCCCAGGACCACGCGCAGGGCTTCCTTGCGGGCCTCGTCGCGGGTTTTGATGGCGGCTGTGAGGTCCTCCTTGAGTTTTGCCTGAATGGACATTCGTGCCTCGCTTTCGATTTTGCGGCCCATCGCCGCTCGGGTCGTTACCAGGCGCCCGATCGGCAGGGCGCGTCAGAAAGTTTTGGGATCCCAACCGAACAGCCGGGGATCCCGGATGGTTTCAATCGCCGCGATCCGCTGGGTGACCGGCGGATGCGCGTAATGCAGCCAGACATAGAACCGGTGCGGGCTGAGATTGGCCAGGTTGTGGGCCGAGAGTTTTTTAAGGGCGCTCTCCAGGGCCTCTTTGCTGCCGGTGGTGGCGACCGCGAAGCGGTCGGCGGCCAGTTCGTTTTGGCGCGCAAGCGCCCGCAGCGGGAGCCCCACCAGAAATTCCAGGGGTCCACAGAGAATCCCGAAAAAAACCAGGCCGGCGTGAACCGATGGGGTCTCCAGAAAAAAGGCGGCATACAGCGCCGGGCAGGAGAGGACAAGCGCCAGCAGGTAGCAGATCACCCCGGCATGCACCACCGCGATGACCAGGGCCTGGTCCATATGCCGTTTTTTGAAGTGCCCCATCTCGTGGGCCAGGATCGCCACCATCTCGTCCACGCTGTGGCGCTTAACCAGGGTGTCAAACAAGACGATGCGCTTGTGCCGGCCCAATCCGGTAAAAAAGGCGTTTGATTTTCCCGAACGGCGCGAGCCGTCCATCACCAGGATATTGTCCAGTGGAAAGCGGATCCCACGGGCATAGGCCAGGATGGCCTGCCGCAGCCGCCCCTCGGGCAGGGGCTGGAAGCGGTTGAAAAGCGGCAGGATCCAGGCCGGCGCAGCCAGCTGCAGCCCCAGCATGAAGAGACTCAGGGCAAGCCAGCAGCCCCACCAGGCATGGTCCCCGGCATAAATCAAAAAACCCAGCAGGGCCGCCAGCAGCGGCCCCCCGAGAACCAGGGCCAGCCCGAGCCCTTTGACCCGATCGGCCCAGAAAACCGCGGCGCTGGTACGATTGAAACCGAAGCGCGCCTCGATTCCAAACGTTGCATAGAGATCAAAGGGCAGTCCCAGGACCAGCTTCAAGCCGGCCAGAGCGCCCACAAAGGCAAGCCCGGTCGGTATCGGGCCCCAGCCGAAGCCGCGCACCCAGCCGTCCAGCACGCCGAACCCGCCCCCAAACCAGAACAGCAGCAGGACCAGGGTATCAAAGCCCCTCACAGCCCACCCCAGACGGGTGTTTGCGGCCAAATAGGCCTGGGCTTTGCGATAGCGCTCGGGGTCGTAGACGTCACGGAAGTCGGCGGGCACTTCGGCCCCGGCCAACCGCAAGTTGAGAAAATCGGCCAGGGTGTTCAGCAGTAACTCGGCCGCAAGACCCGCCAGAATGAGGACGCCGATCCAGTTCATCGATTTTGCCCTCCCGGGGGTCTTCTGCCGGCACCCCACCCGCGTCCGCACCGCCCCGCATGCCTGTTTGGCCTTGACTTGGAGGTCGAAGCAATTATTATCTGAGCGTCAAAAATCAAAAGGAGTCTGTGATGCCCATCTATGAGTTTCTCTGTGAAAACTGCTGCTGTCAGTTCGAAGAACTGGTTCTGAGCCCCGCCGACCCCCCGCCCAGATGCCCCGGATGCCAGTCGCAAGCGGTGAAGAAGATCATGTCGGCCGGCGCGATTCGCCCCAAAGGCATCGCCACAGGCGCCGGCGGCTTCAAGGCTCCGACCTGCAAGCCTGCCTCGGGCGGCTGACGGATCTGACCGTTTTTCTCAGTTTGAGAAAAATCGCAACGCCGTAGCCCAATCTCACACCCGACGGACCTCCGGGAGCCCAGTTAAAGTTGATGAACCAGTAAAAAGTCAAAAACGAGACAGTTTCGTAAAAAGGTCAAGTTCAAGGCGCGCAAATCTCGAGGAGTGAGGCGTACTTATGTACGCCGCAGCGACTTCGAGATGCAGCGCAACGCGGAAATTGGCTTTTTTACGGAACTGTCAAAGTTGGTCTCCGGAAAGGGCCAGGTGACGACCTTCAGGCCCCGAACAGCCGGGCAGGCATTGGGTTCGCCCCAATGGCCTGAAGATAGCGTGCATCGCGCCGCCTGAGCGCCGGCAGAGCCCGCCACCCCGGGGCGCTGAAGCCGAACGCGACGGTCTGAGTGCCGTGCCAATCATGCCGCTTCCTTGACCGCTGCCGGCCCGGTGGGCTATAAGGAGCGCTGAAACGGGGCTGGCAGATCGCCTTCCCCGGCCCCTTTTGAGAAATCCAAAGTATGAATCTGATCACACAGGTGGTGCTGGTTCTGGTGTTGTGGCTGATCACGGGCCTGGGGTTTCTGTCCAAGGCCTCGGAAACCCGGCGCAAAGGGCAGCCCATGACAGCTGCCTGGTTTTCGTGGGAGGGCCTCTTCTTCTTTTTAAGCGTGATCGTGCCGCTGGCCCTTCTGATCCACCGCAACATCGACGGTTGAACTCATGCTGCCCCTGGCTTCCAGGCCCACCCGGCACCTGCGCATCCCTGCGGGGAATGGAAAAGAGGGCGGCGGCGGCATCGCTCCCCGTGGGGAGCCGCAACAGCATCCGGCCGACGCTGAAGCCGCGATCATCTGCCGCAGCTGCCGCCACCCGGTCACCCATCCCCAGGAGCGGATCGCCATGGCCGGCAGCCACCGCCATACTTTCGCCAACCCCGCAGGCCTGGTGTTTGAAATCGGGTGTTTCCGCCAAGCGCCGGGATGCCGCCATGCCGGGCCGGCTTCCCACGAGTTCAGCTGGTTTCCAGGCTACCACTGGCGCATCGCGCTTTGCCGCGGCTGCCAGGTGCAGCTCGGGTGGCGCTTCGAATCTCCGGTTGACAGGGGCTTCAGCGGGCTGATCCTGGATCGCCTGGTTTCAACTAGTCCTTGATGCGGCCCGAGCCGGAAACGCCAGCCCAAAGAAAGCGAGATGCCATGCTGCTCTCCGAATTCGGCAACGAGGTGCTGTCCAGAGGATCGGCCGCGGTCTTACCCCAGAACCTGGACCAGAAATGGCTCGGCATTCTCCAGCGACGGGCGGACGAATTTATCGACAGCCATTTCGAGCTGGAAACCTGCCCTGATCACGCCCGCGGCGTGGACCCCCTCCTAACCGTTTGCGTGTCGGAAATTCTCCAGCACCAGGCGGGTGGCGCCGTCAAGACCACCGAAGAGGAACTGATCCGCAAAACCACCATTTACGCCGTTGCCGTCACCATGGAATCCATCCACCGGGGGGCCCGGCGACCCCTGGAGCCGCCGACCCTGGAAAACATTTTTGCCACCGAACGGCTGACCCGCTTGAAGAGGGCCTACCCCGAGCTGGAAGCCTTTTTGGAGCGAGTGTGCGTCACGGCCGCGACGGTCTGAGGGTCGCGGCAAGAAATAATTCAACAATATGGCGAAGGATTTTGGTTCGTCATCAAGGCCCATCCGCCGGCGCATATCGGGATATGTGCCGGCGGGTGTAACGCCGAGGACGGGCCAAAAGACAAGCAAGATGTGGAATTATTTTTTGCCGAGGCCCTGAAGGCTGCGCCGCATGTCCTCAGCCCCCGGTGAGATAATGGCGCCGGATACGGCCCGAGATCACCGGCAGCCGCGCCGGGTCGGGCGGCTGGAAACCGAACACCAGCTCCAGAAACACCATCACCACCCGGAAGGTGACCCCCCAGAGCAGCTCCCGCCCATCAGCCGCCTCGAAGAGGAAACAGGGGAAATCCTCGCTGCGTCCCCTGAAGCGGGTCGCCACCGCGGCTGAAATCTGCAATCGGTAGCGCACGTAATGGGCCGGGTTGAGTAGGCAGCGCAGGGGGACGGACACAATTTTTTCCACCTCCCAGTTGGGCACGAACCGCTGCCCGGCGGCAACCCAGGCCGCCATCGGGTAGATGATCCGACGGAAGAGAAGCAGCCGCTGAGCCGGCAGGGGCCCCAGAAACCGGACGCCCAGAGGATTCAGCCGCATCTCCTCGAAGCTCTCGCGCAGGCTGGTGGCCAGCAGCAGGGCCAGCCGCCGGGCATCGGCCGGGGCGTTGCGCCGCCAGCTGCGCCACGGCGGCCAGTTGCCCAGGGGCAAGAGCGGTAACCCCAGCAGTCTTCCCACCAGGGCGTCCACGCGCGGGGAAATACTGCCCCCCGGGCAGCAAAGATCACCGGGCTGCTTGACCCGCCGCGAGCGCTTATTGAGAATCAGACACGGCTCGCGCCCCACCTCCCCCAGCAGGAAAAGCACTGCCGAGGATTTGCTGCCCGCATCCGGAATTTCCAGGCAGGCACGGCTCCGGCGGCACTGACGGGTCAGCACCCGGCTGATCCGGGCCTGCAGGGCCGGCGTGTCGGTGAGCAAATGGGCCACTAAGTGTTCGCCTCCCAGAAGGACCGCAGCCCCCATGCCAGCTGCCCCGCACCCGGGACCGCCAGCGGGCGCCACACCGCGGGCAGCAACGTTGCATAGCGGGCGGTGGTGAAGCGCTGATCCATCAGGACCACCACCCCGCGGTCGTCCTCGGAGCGGATCACCCGGCCGGCCGCCTGCAGCACACGGTTGATCCCCGGGTAGAGATAGGCGTTTTCAAAGCCCAGCTCGCCGCGGGACTCAAAATAGGTCCGAATCAGCTCCCGCTCAAGTGAAACCCCCGGCAGCCCCACGCCCACCACCGCCACGCCGCAGAGACGTTCGCCCACCAGGTCGACGCCTTCGCCGAACACCCCGCCCAACACCGCCAACCCCACCAGGGTGGCGGGGTTGTCGAGATCGAAGCGCTCCAGGAAGGTCTCGCGCTCGGCCTCGGACATCGCGGGGCGCTGGGAGATGACCTCGACCCCCGGGAGCGACGGATTCAAGACCCCCCGGACGAGCTCCAGATAGTCATACGAGGGAAAAAAAACCAGGTAGTTGCCTTTGCGCTGGGTCACCAGGGTTTCAATGCCGTGGGCCACCGCCGGTGCGGTTCGGCTGCGCTGGCGATAGTAGGTGGCCGCGGCGGTCGCGAAAACCCCCAGATGCTGCGGGGCAAAAGGCGACGGCAGCCGCAGGCGGCGGGCGTCGCGGCGGCAGCCGAAGATCTTTTCAAAATACCCCGCGGGCGTCAGCGTGGCCGAGAAGAAGACCACCGAGCGGCAGCGCTGAAGGGCTTCCGCCAGCTGCGGGGCGGGGTCCAGGCAGAAGAGGCGAACCTTGACGTCCGTTCCCAGACGCTCGTAGCAGGTGGCATAGGTGGCGTCGAAGCGCTCCGCCACCCGCAGAAAACCGCTGACAATGAAAAAGGCCTCCAGCATCTCCTGGCGGAAGGGGGCCGGGGTGTTTTGGGTCAACCAGCTTTGGGCGGCGCCCGCAAAGCGCTGCAGCCGGGGCAGCAAGCCCGCCGGCGGGGACTCTTCGGCACGCGGGTTGGTCCCTTCCTGACAGCTTCGGCGGGCCTCCAGGAACCAGTTGTTGACCCCGTTTAACGCGCGCAAAACCGCCGGCAGCCGCCCGCTTAAGCTGCGCCGTAGCCCCATCAGCGGCGCTTTGCGAAGTTCGGCGGAAAACATCTCGCGGGAGCGGTCCACCAGGTTGTGGGCCTCGTCCACCAGGAAGGTGTAAACGCCGTTTTCCTCACCGAAAAAGCGCCGCAGGTAAACCCGCGGATCAAAGGCGTAGTTGTAATCACAGATGATGCAGTCGGCAAAACGGGACAGATCCAGGGAAAACTCGAAGGGACAGAGACTTTCGGCCGTGGCGACGGTCTCCAGGAACTCGCGGGTGAACGCGTCCTGGCCGAAGGCGGTTTCGATCGCGCCGTTCAGGCGATCATAGTAGCCGCTGGCAAATGAACATTCCTCGGGGCTGCAGGCCCGGCCGGGGTTGAAACAGATTTTCTCCTTGGCCGTGATGGTCAGTGATTTGACGCAGGCCCCGCCGCGGCGCAGGACCGCAAAGGCCTTTTCGGCCGCGGCGCGGCCCGTGGTGCGCGCCGTGAGGTAGAAAATTTTTTCGGTCGGCCCCCCGGCCAGGGCCTTGAGTGCCGCAAAGAGGGCCGCCATGGTTTTGCCGATCCCGGTGGGCGCCTCCACCAGCAACTGGTCACCGTTTTGGACGGCGCGGTAAACCGCCACGGCCATCTCCCGCTGCCCCGCGCGGTAATCCGCATACGGAAAGCCGATCCCCGCCAGGCTGGCGTCACGGCGGGCCTGCCAATCGGCCAGGGTGCGCGCCCACTGCAGGTAGCGGCCCACCAGATCATCGAAAAAGACCCGCAGTTCGGCTGCGGCCGCCAGCCGGGGAATGCTGCGGACCTCCCCGCTGTCCAGCTGGCAGTAGGTCAGTTGAACCACCACGGTGCTCAACCCGTGGGCCAGGGCGTAGAGAAACGCGTATACCTTGACCTGCCCCCAGTGCAGGGGGTTTTCGCGCCCCAACACGGCGTCCATATCCCCGGTGGTGGTCTTGATCTCCTCCACCACGCTCCGGCCGCCCTCCTGGTAAACCCCATCGATTCGGCCGGTGACCTGAAGGCGAAACCCGCTGGCATCGACCCGGTGGCTGACCGCCACCTCCGGGGCATAACCGGTGGGTCGCGAACGCTGAATGCGCTGATGGGCGCGGATGGCCTCCAGCGGTCGGGCGCTACCCAGGAATCCGGCTTCCAGGTCACCCGTGCGCAACCCGTGCGCCACCAGAGCCCGCACGCCGATGGTGATCTGCCGCGGCGCCCCTGCCGGCGCCGCGATCTCTTCGCGGGCAGCCGTCACGGCGGTCATCGCTGCGGCCGGCGGCATGCCCGCCGCAGGAGGCGGGCCACCGCCCACAGCCCCAGCGCCCACACCAGGCTGTTGACCAGGATCGGGACGGCTATCCAGCCGCCCGGAAACCAGGCCCGGGGGAAAAGCGACAGACTGATCACCGGGAAATAGAGGACCTTGGCCACGGCCACCAGCAGCCGGGTGACAAGGGGCAGGTGGGGTTCGAAAACGTGGTCGGCGGTCTGGTGCAGGATCAAGGCGCCCACCGCCCGGGTGGCGGCCCAATGCACCAGGGCGATGGCTCCGAGAATGAGCATCTGCTTTGGGCGTGTCACACTTTGCCTTTCACTCCATCCGGCCGCGGGGGGAAATTGCCGCGGGGTGCCTGTGACGCCGCCCGTCACCGCCCCCCCTCCCACACAGCCCGAAGCCGGGGCGGGCCTGTCCTGGGGAGGCCGGTTGCGCTATAAACCCCGTGCATGCCGTCCGGGGTTTTATAACCGGTTTAGGCCGCGCAGGCAAGCAGCCGGATCCCCCCGGGACTTTCCCGGGCAGGACCCTTCGAGTCGAGCCGCGGTCGGCCACCGTTGCTGAACCAAAAGTGGCTTTTGGCAGCGCACAATTTCTGATATGATCGCCCCAACGGTTTTGTGGCATTTTTCCGTCTGCCGCGCCCTTTGAGGTTTCGGTCCACAACCGGCTCCCCGCCTGGCTGCCGCGAAGGCCTGCGGCCAGAAAGCGCCGGAAACGGGCCAAAGCCTGGCCGGTCCAACGAAGCCCCCTGCCCCCTCTGAAAGGAGTGCCGCACCATGCGCAGCTATGGCCCGTTTGCGCTGCTGAGCGCCGCAGAAGCCATCACCCACGTCAAAGACGGCGACACGGTCGCCTTCAGCGGGTTTAGCCCCGCCGGGGCGGCCAAGGCCGTACCCACCGCCCTGGCCGCACTGGGCCGCGAGGAGCATCGCCGGGGACGCAGTTTCCGGGTCAGGGTGCTGACCGGCGCCTCCAGCGGCCACTGCATCGATGAACTCCTGGCCGAAGCCGAGGTCATCGCCTGGCGCACCCCCTATCAGTCCGGCGAGGCCCTGCGGCGCCAGATCAATCGTCAGGAAGTGGAATATGTGGACATGCACCTCTCCCACCTGCCCCAGACCGTGGCCCAGGGGTTTTTCGGGCGGATCGACGTGGCCGTCATCGAGGCCACCGAAATCGCGCCGGACGGACGGGTCTACCTGACCACCTCCATCGGGGCCTCCCCCACCTACCTGCAACACGCCGAAAAGGTCATCATCGAAATCAACCGCCACCAGTCGCCGCGCCTGCGCGAGATGAGCGATGTCTTCATCATGCCGCCGCCGCCGCATCGCTACCCCATCCCGATCTTTGACCCTCTCACCCGCATCGGCTGCCCCTACGCCACGGTGGAGCCCCGAAAGGTGGTGGGCATCGTCGAAAGCCACGAACCGGACAAAATCGGCGCTTTCGCCCCGCCTGACGCGGTCAGCAATCAAATCGCCGGCCACGTGGTGGCTTTTTTGCTGGCGGAGAGGCGCGCCGGCCGGATTCCCCCCGAACTGCTGCCGCTGCAGGCCGGTGTCGGCAACGTCGCCAACGCGGTTTTGGCGGCACTGGGCGAACACCCCGACATTCCGCCCTTCAAGATGTACTCCGAGGTCCTTCAGGATGCCATGGTGGACCTGCTGGCCGACGGCAAGTTGATCGGCGCCAGTGCCACCGGGTTGACCATCTCCAGCGGCAAGCTGAAACAACTTGTGGACGACATCGACTTCTTCGCCCCGCGTATCGTGCTGCGCCCCCAGGAAATCTCCAACCACCCCGGCATCATCCGGCGACTCGGGGTGGTGGCGATGAACACCGCCCTGGAGGCCGACATCTACGGCAACGTCAATTCCTCCCACGTTTACGGCATGGACGTGATCAACGGCATCGGCGGCAGCGGCGAGTTCGCCCGCAACAGCTACATCTCCATTTTCATGACCCCCTCGGTGGCCAAGGGCGGCAAAATCTCGGCCATCGTCCCCATGTGCCCGCACGTTGACAGCAACGAGCACTCCGTGCAGATCCTGGTCACCGAACAGGGGCTGGCGGACCTGCGCGGTCTGGGGCCGATGCAGCGCGCCCGAGCCATCATCGACCGCTGCGCCCACCCCGCATACCGGGACTATCTCAACCGCTACATCCGCGAGGCCCGCACCGGGCACATCCGGCACGACCTGCAGCGCTGTTTCGAACTGCACCGCAACCTGCTGGCCACCGGTGCGATGCTGCCCAGCGGAAACGACTGAGCCGCGCGCAGGAAGCCGTTTCCGCAATCGATTTCACCCCGGTCCTGGAGGAAAACATGCGCGCATGGCAGGTTACCGTCGTTTCCATCTGGCTGCTGGTGGGGGGCCTGCTCGAGGCGGCGCAGCTCGAAACCATCCTGAAACCCCCGGAGGCACCCGCCCAGGCCGGCGGGGCGGCGGTCATCACCCTTTTTTTCGCCAACTCCGGCGCGCAACCGGCACACGTCGACCTCGGAGCCCTCGGCAGCGGTCGGCTCTCACGTGAGGAAGCGCAGCAGGCGGTCGCCATCAGGTATCTGGAGCCCCCGGAAACCCCGCTGGTGATCCCCCCGGCAGGGTTTCGCAAGATCGCCGCCGAGGTGGCGCTGCCGGACGGCTGGAGCGGCATGGTCAGTCTGACCATCGACGGCCTCGGGGGTCCGCCGGTGGTCTTCCCCGTCCAGGAGGCCGCGCAATCCCCGACAGCCGAACCCCAAGGCTCTCCCGCGCCGCCGCCTTGTCCACCACCGAACACGGACCTGGGCTATTTCTGGGACAACTTCTCGGGCCACGAGCCGATCTACTTTCTCTACGGCCCGAACCCCGCGGACGTCAAGTTCCAGATTGGCTTCAAATACCACATCCTGAATTCCGACGGCCCCATCGTCAACCGCTGGCCCCTGCTGGACGGACTGCACTTGGGCTACACCCAGACCTCCTTCTGGGACCTGGAGACCGCATCCCAGCCGTTTGACGACACCAGCTACCGCCCCGAAATCTTCCTGCTGCATGCCGACCTGCGCCAGCGCTGGCTGCCCCAAGCCAGCCGCCTGGACTTCCAGGCCGGCCTGCAGCACCAATCCAACGGCCAGGGCGGCGATGCCAACCGCAGCCTCAACATCGCCTATGCCCAACCCACCTGGACTTTCGGCGACCCCCGGAACCAAGCGTTCACCGTCGCCCCGCGGGTTTTCGCCTACCTCTCCCGGGCCAGCGAAAACAATGACATCGAAAACTACCGCGGCTATTCCGAACTGCTGCTCAAACTCGGCCGCTGGGACGGCGTGGAATGGGCCACCACCCTGTGCAAGGGCACCCGGGCCGGCAAGGGTAGCTGGCAGATGGATGTTTCAACCCCCATCGGGGAGCTGCTCTTCGACAATCTGGATCTCTTCTTTCATGCCCAGTTTTTCACCGGTTACAGCGAAAGCCTGCTGCGCTACGACGAGAGCGATACCCGTCTGCGGCTGGGCTTTTCGTTTTACCGCTGAGGCGCTGTGGGGATTGCAGCAGAAGCGGAGGTTTTGCCGCTGCTGGGAGAGAATGCGGAAGGCAGCGGGGGGGCAGCGGTTTTCACCGGCAGGGGAGCCGGGGCGTGCGGGCTGGAGATGGACCTCAGGATTCTTCGAGCTTGCGCTTGATTTTGAGGGCGCAAGCGGGGCAGAAGGTGGAGGTCACCCGAAAGCGCGTCTTGTGGCCGAGGTAGTCTTCCATCCTCACCCATTCACCGCAGCCGGGTGTCGTGCAGCTGTCGTCGCGCACTTTTTTGCAAACGCTGCAGACCGGCAAAATTTTGCCGGCGGCGGCCTTCTGGCGCCGCGACGCCCGTTTTTCCAGGCAGCGGGCCACCCGGCGCTTCATTTCGGCGGGCTCACAGGGCTTGAGGATATAGTCGTCGGCGTCCATCTGAAGCGCCTCGATGATGAACTCCAGATCTTCGTAGCCGGTGTGGAGCATCACCATGGTCTCGGGGCAGCGCGCCTTGGCCTCCTGCAAAACCCCGATGCCGTTCACCTCCCCCATGAAGAGGTTGGTGATCACCAGATCGAAAGCGGTTTTGCGCAGCAGGGTGATGGCATTTTCGCCGCTGCTGCGGGTTTGGACGGTGTGGCCTTCCCGCGTCAGGAGAACCCGCAGGCTGTCACGAATCCGTTTCTCGTCGTCCACAACAAGGATGTTTCCGGTCTCGGTCACACCGACCTCATCACTTTTGGGGGGGTGAAACCCGCCGCCGGCGGACCGCACCGGGCGATGGCGCCTGTTGCACGCAAATCGTTCAGGAAAATAGGGAAAAGCAGGGGACTACTCCCCTCTATACCTAAAAAATCGGCCTTGTCAAACATGAACCCGTTGAAGGCCGCCCAAATCCGGGGCTTTCGACCCCAGGGGGCCGTTTTTGCAGCGTAAGCGGATTCAGGCCCACCATGATCTTAGGCCGCTTGTTAAAGGAGTCGCAACGGATGCCATCCAATCTCCGCATCCAGGCTGGAGCGCGCGCGCTGGCCGTCCTGCGGGACGGGGGGCTGAAGCCGGAGACCGTCCAGGTGATCGCCGGTGCCGCCGGCGGCCCCAAGTGGCTGATTCTCAGCCACATCGACCGCTTTCTTTTCGGCGGCTGGAGCACCGGCCGCAGGATGCCGCTCTACCTGGTCGGATCCTCATCGGGGGCCTGGCGTTTCGCAGCCGCGGCCCAGGCCAACCCCGTGGCCGCCATCGACCGGCTGGAACGGGCCTATATCGCCCAGCGCTACGATCCCCGCCCCGCCCCGGCCGCCGTGAGCCGCACGGCCAGGCAAATCCTGGAGAGCTTCATCACCCCCCGGAAGACCGCTCAGATACTGGACCACCCCTTTCTGCGGCTTAATTTTCTGGCCGTCCGCAGCCGCGGATCGCACCGTTGCCGACGGCCGGCTCGGATGTGGCTGCGGATGGCGGCGGCGACGACGCTTAACGCCTTCAAGCGGCGGTGGCTGGGTCTTCTTTTTGAACGGGTCCTGTTTCACGACCCCCGCGGCCTGCCGCCGTTCTATCCCATGCCCGGCTTTCCCCTGCGGACCGTTGCGCTTGAAAGACGCAACCTTGTCCCGGCATTGCGGGCCTCGGGCGCCATCCCCCTGGTTATGGCCGGCGTCGACGCCATTGCCGGCGCGCCCCCCGGTTGCTATTGGGACGGCGGGCTGATCGACTATCATCTGGACTTGCCTTACGATCACCTGGGCGACGGCCTGGTGCTCTTTCCCCACTACACCGACCGCCTGGTTCCCGGCTGGCTGGACAAACGCTTTACCCGCCGCCGGCCGGAGGCCGCCCACACCCGCAACGTCCTGTTGGTCAGCCCTTCGGCGACCTTTCTGCGCCGCCTGCCCCTGGGCAAAATCCCCGATCGGACCGACTTCGTCCGCTTCCGCGGCCACGATCGGGAGCGCATGGCCTACTGGCGCCGGACGGCTGACGCCGGCGCGGCCCTGGCCGAGGATCTGGCCGATCTTCTGACCGGCGGCCGGCTGCGATCCACAGCCACCCCATTGTCGGCCTGAGGTGCGCCCTGCCAGGGGGGAATTGGCGCTTGACAAACCCCGGGCGCTTGGGTAAGGGAGATAGCAGTTTAAAGGCAATCGGTGGGTCGAACAGCATCTGGGCGCCCGAACGCCGGGGACAAAATGAAATACTTGCTCTGGTTCTGGTGGTGGCAGCCAACAGGAAGCGCGCCCGCCGGAATGAAACCCGAATAAACGATTCGTCCTGGGCAGCTTCAGCGGTCGCCGCGAAGAAGGCCCACGACATATGGTGAACACGCTAAGCCGGGGCCTCTCACGAGCGCCCCGGCTTTTTTATGGACACGGGAGGTGTCACGTGAACCGCAAAAATCTCGCCTTGGGCAACGAGGCCATCGCCCAGGGCCTGCTGGAAAACGGCTGCGCCATCGCCACCTCCTACCCCGGCACCCCGGCCTCGGAGATCCTCTCGTCGCTCGCCCGGCTGCAGCGCCAGACGGGCGCCGCCCTGCACGCCCAGTGGGCGGTCAACGAGAAGATCGCCTTCGAAATCGCCTATGCCGGCTGCCAGGCCGGGCTGCGCACCGCCGTCAGCATGAAGCAGGTGGGCTTGAACGTGGCCGCCGACCCGCTCATGAGCGCCGCCTACATGGGCACCAGCGGGGGGTTTGTGGTCATCAGCGCCGACGACCCGGGCCCGCACTCCTCCCAGACCGAGCAGGACAGTCGGTTGATGGCCATGATGGCCAAGATCCCGGTCCTCGACCCCGACTCCCCCGCCCAGGCCCGCGAGCTGGTGGCCGTGGCCTATGCGCTTTCCGAGGCGTTCCGCATCCCGGTGATGCTGCGGCCCACCACTCGGGTCTGCCACGCCCGCCAGGACATGGCGCCCCTCTCCCCACGGCCCCCCGAGCGCCAGCCGGCCTTTGAAAAAAATCCGGCCCGCTGGGCCGCGACCCCCAAGTTCCGCAACCAGTTGCACCACGAACTGGAGCGCAAACTGGCCGAGATCGCGATTTACCCGGCCACCGCACCACTCAAACTGAACGCGGCCGGTGAGACCCCCAAGGCTATTGTCGTCTCGGGCGTCGCCGCCGCCCACGCACGCGAGATCATGGCCGATCTGGGGATCGGGGACCGGATCGCCCTCTACCAGGTGCGCCAGCCTTTCCCGCTGCACACCGACTTCACCGCCCAACTCCTGGCCGCCCACAGCGAGATCCTGGTGATCGAAGAGACCATGGGGGTGATCGAAATGCAGCTGGCCGACCGGCAGCGGGTACGGGGCAAGCTTTGCGGCGCGGTGTCCCGGGTGGGGGAGATCCTGCCGGAGGCGGTGGAAAACAGCATCCGCCAGTTTGCCGGGCTGCCCGGACGCGTGCCCAGCCTGCCGACCGTTCCCGGCCGGCGCCCCACCCTGTGCGCCGGCTGCCCCCACCGGGCCAGCTACTTCGCCATCAAGCGGGCCGCCCCACGGGCGATCTACACCGGCGACATCGGCTGCTACACCCTGGGGCTCAACCTGGGCGCGGTGGACACGGTGCTCTGCATGGGGGCTGCCATCAGCCAGGCGGCCGGTTTTTACCACGCCTTCAAAAACGCGCCCAAACCGCCGGACATCGTGGCCACCATCGGCGATTCGACCTTCTTTCACGCCGGCGTGCCGGCCCTGATTGACGCGGTGGTCCAGGGGGTCAAGTTCGTCCTGGTGATCCTGGACAACCGGACCACCGCCATGACCGGCAACCAGCCGACACCGGCAACCGGGACGGGCGCCATGGACGAGCCGCTCAACCGGGTGGCGATCGAAAGCCTGGTGCGCGGCTGCGGCGTGAGCCGCTGCGAAACCGCCGATCCCTACCAACTCGAAGCCTTCACCCGCACGGTGCGCGCGGCGGTCAAATACAGCCGCAGCAGCGGGCCCGCGGTGGTGATCGCGCGCCACCCCTGCCTGCTGGACAAGCGCCGGCAGGAGGCGGCCGCCCTCGCCCAGGCGCCCACGGTGGGCGACGCCTGCGACGGCTGCGGCTACTGCCTCAAAAACTTCGAATGCCCGGCGATGGGCATGGATCCCGAAACCGAGCGGGTCCGGATCGACCCGCTGGTCTGCAGCGGCTGCGGCGTGTGCCTGACCATCTGCCCGCAGAAAGCCATCGCCGCCTGCGCCCGAGATTAGCGCCGCAAGAACGGGAGACGCAATGCAAGCGCCACTAAATCAACAAATCGTCATCAGCGGGGTGGGCGGCCAGGGGGTCCTGTTCGTGACCCGCCTGCTGGCCGAAGCGGCCATCGCCAAGGGCCTGGCGGTGCTCTCCTCGGAAACCCACGGCATGGCCCAGCGGGGCGGCACGGTGCTTTCGCACTTCAAGGTGGGAGACTTTTCAAGCCCGCTGATCCGCCCCGGGCACGCCGATCTGCTGCTGGCCTTGAAGGCCGAAGGCATCGCCCAGCACGCGGCCTTTCTCAAGCCCGACGGCTGGATCGCGGTCAACGCGGCGGCCGCCCCGGCCGACGGCGGCAACCGCTGCTGCCTGGCGCTCGACGCCGACCGTCTGGCCCGCGCCGTCGCCCCCAAAGCCGTCAACCTGATCCTGCTGGGTTTTGCCCTGGCCGCAAGCCCGGCCGAGAGCGAAAACCCACTTTTCTGTGATTTGGCGGAGATTCAAAGCGTGCTGCAAAAGCGCCTGGACGCCCGACCGCAGCTCCTGGAAAACGCTCTGGCGGCCCTTGCCGCCGGCGCCGCGGCCCCGGCGGCCGTATAAAAAACACCCCAAGGAGAGTTTGATGCCGTTCATTCCCCAAGAGCTGCCCCCGGAGAGGCTGCAGCGCCTTCAACTGGAGGGCCTCAAGTGGACCGTGGCCCACGCCTTCAACAACTCGGCGGCCTACCGCCGCAAATTCGATGCCGCCGGGATCACCCCGGCGGACATCCGCACCCTGGCCGATATTGCTCATCTGCCGTTTACCGACAAGGAGGACCTGCAGGCGGAGTACCCCTTTCCGCTGCGGGCGGTGCCCTTTGAGGAGATCACCCGCATTCACGCCTCCTCGGGCACCACCGGCAAGCGCAAGGTGCTCTGCTACACCCAGCGGGACGTGGACGTCTGGGCCGAGCTTTTCGCGCGCTGCTATGAACTGGCCGGGCTGACCCGCCGCGACCGCGTTCAGATCGCGGTTGGCTACGGGCTGTGGACCGCCGGGGCCGGCTTTCAGGCGGGCTGCGAGCGCTTCGGCGCGATGGCGATCCCGCTGGGGCCGGCCAACGCCGAGATGCACTGCGAGATGCTGGTGGACATGCAAGCGACCGTCTTCTGTTCCACCGCCTCGATGGCGCTCTTGATGGCCGAAGAAATCCAGGCGCGCAACCTCGGCGGCAAAATCCGCCTGGAAACGATCATCCTCGGGGCCGAGCGCCACAGCGACGCCATGCGCGCCCGCATCAAGGCCCTCACGGGCGTCGAACACATCTTCGACATCTACGGGCTGACCGAACTCTACGGGCCCGGCACGGGCCTGGACTGCCGCTGCCACAGCGGCATCCACTACTGGGCGGATCACTTCATCTTCGAAATCATCGACCCGGCGACCCTGCAACCTGTGCCCGCCGGCGCCCAGGGGGAACTGGTGGTCACGACCCTGCGCAAGGAGGCCAGCCCCCTGATCCGCTACCGGACCCACGACCTGACCCGCCTCATCGAGGGCCCCTGCCCCTGCGGCGTCCCCTTTCCGCGCCACGACCGGATCATGGGCCGCAGCGACGACATGTTCATCTACCGGGCGGTTAACATCTACCCCAGCCAGATCGATCACGTCCTCAGCCGGGTTGGGGGCACCGGCAGCGAGTTCCAGATCCACCTGATGAGCCGTGAAAGCGGCCGCGACCGAATGGTCATCAAGGTCGAACGCGGCCAGGAGGCCGGCCCCACCGACGATGCGCACCTGGCCGAGCGGATCGCCACCGAGATCCGGCGCAAGGTGCTGGTGCGCAGCGACGTGGAAATCGTCGCCTACGGCAGCCTGCCGCGCACCCAGCGCAAAAGCCGGCGGGTGTTCGACCACCGCAACGGCGACGATCCCGGCGCCTGACACTTTCAAAACCCCGGCCGGGGCAAAGGGCCGGCCGGGGATCACCGCGGACACCACACAAGGAGGAGGGAATCCACCATGGCTTCACGCTTCAAACTCATTCGATGGGGCATCCTGCCGGCGCTCGCAGCCTTCTTCAGCCTGGCGGCGCCCGCTGCCGGCGCCGCTCCGGTCACCCTCAGCTACGCCAACTTCCCGCCGGCGCCGACCTTCCCCTGCGTCCAGATGGAGCGCTGGAAGCAGGAGGTGGAAAGCCGCACCCGGGGGCAGGTCCAGATCGACACCTTTCCCGGCGGCACCCTGCTGGACGCCAAGGACATGATGGACGGCGTGATCGCCGGGCAGGCGGATATCGGCTGTCTCTGCATGGCCTACCAGCCCGGCCGCTTCGTGGTCACCAACGCCACCAGCCTGCCGCTGGGGATCCCCAACGCCCGGGTGGGCAGCCGGGTGCTCTGGGAACTCTACCAGAAATACCAGCCCCAGGAGTTCGCTGCCGTCAAGGTGCTCACGATGTTCACCACGGCACCGGCCAACATCATGTCCAAGAAGCCGGTGCGCAGCCTGGCGGACCTCAAGGGGCTCGACCTGCGCGCTTCCGGCGGTGCAGCCGAGATTCTCAAGGCCTGGGGGGCCAACCAGGTGGGCATGCCCATGTCGGCCACGCCGGAGGCCCTGCAAAAAGGCGTGGTGCAGGGGCTGTTCTCCTCGCTGGAGGTGATGAAGGACCTCAAGTTCGCCGAAATCTGCAAGTACGCCACCCTCACCGACACCGCGATCTACCCCTTTGCTGTGGTGATGAACCTGGAGCGCTGGAACGCCCTGCCGCCGGAGGTGCAACAGGTCATGGACGACCTGCGGCTGGAGCAGGCCGAGTGGACCGGGAGCTATATGGACAACCATGTCCAGGAGGCGCTGACCTGGTCCCGCGACACTCACCAGGTGGAGGTCATCACCCTCTCGGAAACCGAGAAGGCCGATTGGAACCGCCCGCTGCAGCCGATCACCGACGCCTGGGTGCAGACCAACGGGGCCAAGGACTTTCCGGCCGCGGCGATCGTCGGCGACATCCAGGCCCTGATCCAGCAGCACACCCGCTAGCTCCAGGGCGCACCTGACCCCAGGACCCCGGGCCAAAGGCGCCCGGGGCCGTCTCCGGACCGCAACCGCCATGGAAAAAGCGCTCGCAAAACTGATCGGTTGGATCAACCGCTGGCTGGTTCTCTCGGCCGGGGTGTTTCTGGTGGGCATGATCCTGCTGACCTGCGCCAATATCGGGCTGCGGATCGCCTGGCTGCCCCTGCGGGGGACCTTCGAGCTGATGGGCTTCTTCGGCGCGCTGGTGACCGCCTTGAGCCTGGCCTACACCCAGGCCCAGCGCGGCCACATCGCCGTGGACGTCCTGATCAACACCTTCCCGCCGGTGGTGCGGCGCCTGCTGGGTCTCATCAACAGCGCCGCATGCGCCGGCTTTTTTGCCCTGGTTGCCTGGCAGCTGGCCGAGAAGGCCGCGGTCCTGCGGCAAACCGGAGAGCTCACCGAAACGCTGCGGGTGCCCTACTATCCTTTCACCTACGGGGTGGCGGCGGGCTGCGCGATGCTGGCGGTGGTGTTTTTGGCGGAGCTCCTCAAGGGGCTGCGCCCCATCCGGGGGGACCGCCGATGAGCCTTACCTGGGTGGGGATATCCGGCATCGGGATCCTGATGTTCATCCTCTTTTTTCTGGGCATGCCGGTGGGCTTTGCCATGGCCATGGTGGGTTTCGGCGGCTTCTGCTACGTGGTCTCGCTCAAGGCCGGACTCAACATGGTGGGCGCGGTCTTTTGGACGACCTTTTCGCAGTACGGCTTGACGGTGATCCCGCTGTTTATCTTCATGGGCCAGATCGCCTATTATTCGGGCGTCAACGAGAAGCTCTACACCGCGGCCTACCGCTGGGTGGGGCATATCCGCGGCGGGTTGGCCATGGCCACCGTGCTGGCCTGCTCGGCCTTTTCCGCCATCTGCGGCTCCAACGCGGCCACCGCCGCGACCATGTCCACGGTGGCGCTGCCCGAGATGCGGAAATACCGTTACAACCCGAAGCTCAGCACCGGGGCCGTGGCCTGCGGCTCCACCCTGGGGGTGGTGATTCCGCCCAGCGTGGTGCTGATCGTGATCGGACTTTCCACCGAGCAGTCGATTGCGCGGCTCTTTTACGGGGGGATCGGGGCGGGCATCGCCCTGACGCTGTTTCTGCTGGGGACCGTTTTTCTAATGTGCCGGCGCCACCCCGACTGGGGCCCGGTGGGCCCGCGCTTCAGCCGCGGCGAGCGGATCGCGGCGCTTTCCGGGGCGCTGGAAATGGCGGTCCTCTTTCTGCTGGTGATGCTGGGCCTATATTTCGGGGCCTTCACGCCGGCCGAGGCCGGCGCTGCCGGCTCGTTTTTCGCCGTGGCGATCAGCCTGGGCCGGGGGCTGCTCTCCTGGCAGGGCTTTTCTTACGCCGTCAAGGACACCCTGCGGATCTCCTGCATGGTGATCGCCATCGTGGCCGGCGCCGTGATCTTCGGCCGCTTCCTGACGGTCACGCGCATCCCGTTTGAGATTGCCGCCTGGGTGGTGGGCCTGCCGGTGCCCAAGGTGACCGTGATCGGCATCATCTTCGTCATCTACATCATCGGCGGCGCCGTGATGGACGCCCTGGCCCTGCTGCTGATCACCATCCCGATCTTCTTTCCGGTTGCCACCCAGCTGGGCTACGACCCCATCTGGTTCGCGGTCACGATCACGGTGATCACCACTCTGGGGGCCGTCACCCCGCCGGTGGGGGCGACCACCTACGTGGTCGGCGCCATGGCCAAGGACGTGCCCCTGGAGGACGTCTTCAAGGGCACCGCCTACTTCCTGCCGGCCTACGTCCTCTGCATCGTTCTATTGATGCTCTTTCCGCAGATCGTGACCTTTCTTCCGCGCCTGATCCCCTGAAGCGGTTTAAAGAAGCCGGCCTGGGGGCACTGCCCCAGCCCGGTTATTCGGCGACGGCCGCCTGGATCTTTTCGGAAAGCTGGCCCATGTCGAAAGGCTTCTGGATAAACCCGTTGCAGCCCCGCGCCAGGATCTCGCTGGCGCGGCCGTCGATGCTGTAGCCGGAGCAGAGCAGCACGCGCACCGCCGGGTCGATGGCCTTGAGGTGGTCGTAGGTCTCGCCGCCGTTCATCCCCGGCATGATCATGTCCAGAATCACCAGGGTCACCTCATCGCGGTGCGCGCGGTAAAGCGCCAGCGCCGCCTGACCGCTTTCGGCGGTCAGCACCCCGTAGCCGAGCTTCCGGACCATGGCGGTGACCACCTCTAAAATCACCGGTTCGTCGTCCACCAGCAGAATCGTCCCCGATCCCTGGTGAAGCTCTTCCGGCAGCGGCGGGGCCTCGGTGACCGCGGTCTCGGTGGCCGGCAGGTAGACGTGGAAAACCGCCCCCTCGCCCCGGCGGCTGAAGACGGTGACGGCGCCGCCGTGGTTCTGGACGATGCCGTAGACCGAGGCCAGCCCCAGGCCGGTGCCGCGCCCCCGCTCCTTGGTGGTGAAAAAAGGGTCGAAGATGCGCGGTTGGATGACGGGGTCGATCCCCTCACCGGTGTCGGCCACCGCGATGCGGACATAGCGCCCGGCGGCCAGACCCAGGGGCCGTGCGACATCCTCCGCCAGATCCCGGTTTTCGGTTGCAACCTCCAGGGTCCCCCCGGCGGGCATGGCCTGCCAGGCATTGACGAACAGGTTGAGCAGCACCTGTTCGATCTGGCTGCGGTCACCGGCCACGGACCAGACCGCCTCCTGGAGGTTGGTCTGAATGTTGATTTCGCGGTGGGTCCGACCGAACATACGGCTGCAGCCGGCGATCAGTCGGTTGAGGTCCACCGGCTTGACGACGTACTTGCCCCCGCGCGCAAAGCCCAGCAGCTGCCGGGTGAGATCGGCGGCGCTGAGGATACAGGCGTCGATGCCCTTCAAGTTTTCGCGGTGCCGGGGCGGGAATTCGGGATCGCACATCATCAGTGAGGTGTGCCCCTGGACCCCCATCAAAAGGTTGTTGAAATCGTGGGCGATGCCGCCGGCCAGGGTGCCGATGGCCTCCATCTTCTGGGCCTGCTTGAGCTGGGCCTCGAGCCTTTCCTTCTCCGCAAAGGCCGCTTTCAACTCGCTGATGTCGCGGGTCACCAGCAGCAGATGGGGCTCATCGCTGATCACCAGCGGGCGGCCGGAAACCAGCCCGGGCAGCACCCGGCCGTCCTTGGCGCAGAAGTCGATCTCCGTGCTGAGCACCTGTCCGCTGCGCCGGAGCTCGGCCATCATCCGCTTGAGGTCGCCGGGGTTTTGCCAGATGCCGATCTCCAGGCTCGTCCGGCCGATGACCTCCTCCCGCTGGAAGCCGGTCACCTGGCTGAAGGCCTGATTGACGTCGCTGTAGGTGCCGTCGGACAGGCGGGTGAGGGTCACCGGGTCAGGCAGCGTCTGGTAGACCGCCCGCAGCCGCTCCTCGCTGGCCCGCAGGGCGATTTCGGCCTCTTTGCGGGCGCTGATGTCGGTGTACACCGCCACAACCCCCTGCAGTTCGCCCTTGACCATGATCGGTGTGCCCGCTGCGATCACCGGGATGGGGCGGCCGTCCTTGGCGTAGCGGACCGTTTCCAGCGGCTTGAATTTTCCGCCGGTCAGCACCAGCCGGGTGATCGCCGCGGCTTCCGGGTAGACGTCCGCGCGGGCCACCAGATCATCCAGATTACGGCCGACGGCCTCCTGGAAGGTGTAGCCGAAAAGATTTTCGGCCCCGGGGTTCCATTCCAGAACGCGGTGCTGGGTATCCAGCGTAACGATGGCGTCGGGGGCATGGAAAAGAATCGACTCCAGGAACCTCTGGCGCTTGACGAGCTCCTCCTCGGCCTGCTTGCGGGCAGTGATGTCCTCGGCGATCCCCGTCAGGCGTGTCACGCGGCCGTCCGCCGCCGAGATGGCCACCCCGCGGTCGGCGATCCAGCGCACCGCGCCGTCGGGGCGCACAATCCGATACTCGCGGGTCTCCGCCCCGCGGGTGGCCGCGATGCGCGCCAGCCAGCCCTCGGCCGCCTCGCGGTCATCGGGGTGGATGCTGCGGGCCCACTCGTTATAATCGGCCAGCAACGCCGCCGCCGGGCGTCCCCAGATGGCTTCGTAGGCTGGGCTGGCGTAGACCATTCGCTGCGCCTCCCAGTCCAACAGCCAGAAAACCTCGCGCACATGCGCGGCCATTTCACGGAAGCGCTCCTCGCTCTGGCGCAGGGCGTCCTCGGCCTGACGGCGGTCCTCGATTTCCTGCCGCAGCTGGGCATTGATCCGGCGCAGCTCGCCGGTGCGCGCCCGGACCCGCGCCTCGAGGGTTTCCTGGGACTGCTGGAGGGCGTTTTCGGCCCGTTTGCGGGTGATTTCAACGGCCGCGAGATTGCCCAGCAGGAAAAGGGTATCCAACTGCGAAGCGTCAAAATCGGTCCGACGCCGGTTGAAACCATAGAGCACCCCGAGGTTCTGGTCGCCCATCTGGATCGGGACCCCCATGCCGGAGATCAGCCCCTCGGCGGCCACGGCGGCCCTCAGCTCGGGGTCAAGGCCTTCAAGCTCGGCATAATTCGGCACGATCCGGCCGCGGCGTGCCCTGGAGACCAGCCCGGCCAGCCCATGGCCGCAGGGGATGCAGAGTTCTTGCATGGGCGTGGAGCGGATTCCGGCGCTGACGTGCATGCAAAAAGCACCGCGGTCTTCATCGCGCAGGGCGATGAAGGCCGCCTCGACCCCCAACAGGCGCCGGCAGATGGCAACTAACTGTCTCAGGTTGTCATCCAGGCTGTGGTCGGCGGTCATGGCCACGGCCAGGTCGTAGAGCACCCGAAATTTCTGCAGCTCCCGGGCCAGGGGGGCTTCCACCCTGGGGTTGGCCGCGGTTTCGGGCTCGCCGCTTTGGATCTTGATTCCCATCCGCGCTCCCGTCGCTGGTGGGTCGCCGTGAAGAATTCGAACCGGGACTCGGGCCTGTGGGCAGCGGGTCCAAAAACGCCGCGCTATCCGGCCGAGATCAGCGCAACGCCGCAGATGGCCAAGGAGATCCCCGCCAACTGAACCCGTTGCGGCCGCTCGCGCAGGATCACGGCCGCCAGGCTGACCGTGACCGCCGGGTAGAGCGACCCCACCACCGAGACCACACTCAGCATGCCCTGGGTGGTGGCCAGACTGAAGGCGTATACCCCCAGGGCATCCAGTACCCCCACCCCCAGAATGGCCGGCAGGTGGCAACGCGCCGCACCCAGTGCCGGACGGGTCACCAGGACCACCGGCAGGAGGCACAGCCCCTCGGAGAGCCGCACCAGCAACGCGGCCCAGAGGGGGTCCGGACCGCTGGCGAGATCGATCAGGATAAAAAAGCTGCCGAAGGCCAGGGCCGCCCCCAGCGCCAACCCGGCGCCGGCGGCGATGCTGGCGCCAGCCGCGCCGGCCCCCTTTTCCCGCACGGCCATCACGGCACCGATCACGGCCGCCGCCATCCCGGTCAACTGCAACCCCGATGGGTCGTCGCCGCCATAAAGGCCCATCAGGACCGGCAGGGCCACCCCGGTTGCGCTGACCGCGGCGACCATCGCCATGGAACCGATCGCCATCCCGCGGAAAAGGCACAGCAGCCCCAAAACCCCCACCACACCGGCGGCAGGCGCGAAAAAAAGGACCGGATCCGCCGGCGGCGGCATGCCCCGCACGGCCACCAGAACGGCCATCAACACCAACCCGCTGAGACACGAGAGCGCCAGAACGCTTAAGACCGGCACCACCCGGCTTTTGAGGCCGCCGATGAAATCGCCGATCCCCCAGCCCAGACAGGCGGCAAAGGCGAGGCTCAGCGCCAGCATGCAGCCCACCCCCCCGGGTTTGGCAGATGGGGTGCGCCGGCCGCCGCGGCCTCCTGGCGTAAAGAACAAGGGATCATCAAAGCCTCTTTGGATCTACTCGGGAAAAGCCGTCCGGAAGCTTCGCCGGCCGACGGGCGGCAGCCCCGCAAAAAACCCAGCCACACCCGGACTAACCTTGATGGATCGGTAGACGGAACTGTCAACCATCCACCGCAATCGCCGCCACCCGCACGCGGGCGATGCCCGCCTCGTAAAACCCCAGCCGGCGCGCCGCCGCGGCACTCAGATCGATGATCCGGCCGTCCACGAACGGTCCGCGGTCGTTGACGCGCACGACGATGCTGCGCCCGTTTTGCAGGTTGGTGACCCTGGCGTAGGTCGGCAGCGGCAGGTGCTTGTGGGCCGCCGAGAATTGGCTCGGATCAAAGGCCTCGCCGTTGGCGGTCATGTGGCCGCCCGGGCGCTTGAGAGTTTCGTTGCCGTACCAGGAAGCGACCCCGGTTTCACGGTAGCGGCCGGCTTCGGCCAGGGACATCGGCACGTAGCGCCGACCGTTGACGACGTAGGGCGACATTTTAACCCGCCCCTGCCGAATCGCCTCCCGGGGCGTGAGACCGTCAATGGTTTCGACTTCCTCATGGGTAAGCGGCCAGACCAGCGGCGCCATCACCACCTTGAAGGTGTAGCCCCCCACCCGGCAGACCGCCTTGCCGACCCCGATGGCGGCGCAGGTCGCCAGTTTCCCTACCGCGTAAGTGGCCTTGCCCGTCCCTCGGGCGGCACGCCAGGTGGTGTCGAACATCCCGCAGGCTGAAAGCAGAACCGGCGCCAGCACAACCCAAGAGGTGACCCGTGGAAATTTGGCGAGGCGGGGGTGGGGATATCCTTCGGCTTCGCTGGGCACGCAACTCTCTCCAAAATCCGGGGGCGTGACCGGCCGGAAATCGGCAGCCCCTGTCAGAATCGGTTTGACACCCGCCACCGGCCGGCCTATGGTGAGATTTCTGCAACAGGCCGGATCCGCAATGCGATTCCAATCTCCAGGTGAGGGGGCAGCTTCCCATGTTTCAACCACAAAATGGCGACGGCTACAAGAGCATACTGGACAAAATCAGGCAAAAAACCCTGGTTTATGGCGAAAAGACCCTGCTGGCCGAATTCCGCCTGGCCAAGGGCGCGGTGGTCCCGGCCCACCAGCACCCCCACGAACAAACCGGCTACCTGGTATCCGGCCGACTGGAGCTGACCATCGGCGGCCAATGCCACCTGGTCACCCCCGGCGGCAGCTGGTGCATTGCCGGCAACGTGACCCACAGCGCCGTGGCCCTGGAGGATGCGGTGGCGGTTGAAGCCTTTGCCCCCGTCCGCAAAGACTATCTGCCCTGAGGGCGCCCCCGCAAACGACCACCGTTGGCCGCCCTGCAGCGCCGGCGCCGCGGCCGACTTCGCCGCGATGGCCAGCCAAACCCCCGCCAGTCCCGCCACAGCCGCCGGACGGCGCTGCACAGAGCCTCCCGCAACCCCTGCCGCCGATTATTTTGGATTTGGGTAAACCCCCTGGCGATCCGATGAGATAAAAATTCGAGCCGGTCGCGGGCGGGGCCCCAAACGGCGGCGGAACCCCCCAGCAGCCGGTCCCCTGTGAAATACAACGCTTGCCGGCTGGAACCGCGTCTGCGCGCCAACGGGCGGCCACCGGCAAGTGAAGACGACCCGAAATCGGATGAAACTCAGCCTACCCTTTAAAATCTCCCTTTTCTATGCCGGCTGCGGAAGCCTCTGGATGCTTCTAGCCGACCGGACCCTGGCGGCCCTTTCCATCCCCGCGGCGGCTGCTTTGCAAAAATACCAGGGCTGGGTGTTTGTTCTGCTGACCACCCTGGCCCTGTGGGCCTTCGCCCGGCGCCAGGTGGCGGGGCGGCTGCGGGGGGAGGCCGCCCACCGTGAAACCGAACGGCAGCTGGCCTCCTTCGCGGGCGCCGCCAGCGACGGCTTTCTGTTGCTGGATGAAAACCTCACCATACTGTTTGCCAACCCGGCCGCCGAGAAAATGAACCGCATGGGCCGTCCCCTGGTGGGCATGCAACTGGCCGATCTGTCGCCCAGCGCCGTGTCCCAGGGACGCATCGACCAGTACCGCCAAACGCTTCGCTCGGGAAACCCGGTGAGCTTCGAGGACGTCAGCGTGGAGTTGCCCTCCGGCAGCCACCACCTCGCCATCAGCGCCTTCAAGACCAGCGAGGGCATCGGCTTGATCCTGCGGGACATCACCGCCCAAAAACAGAACGCCATGGAGCTCAAACGCCAGAAAACATTCCTGGTCAAAATCCTCGAAAGCATCCAGGGCGGCATCAGCGTCATCGACCGGGACCTCTCGATTGTGATGACCAACCAGGTCATGCAGCGCTGGAGCGCGGACTGCGCCCCCATGGTGGGCCGCAAATGCCACGAGTGCTATCCCGCAGACGCCCGGGCCTGCGATCCGTGCCCGGCCCGGCGCTGTTTCCAAACCGGCCGCAGCGAGCGGCAAATCAAGCCGGCTCCTCCCGGGCTGGGGGCGGAATGGATCGAGGTCTTCTGCTACCCGATCCAGGACGAAACCAGCGGCGAGATCACCGGCGCCGTCAAATTCGTTCGCGACATCAGCGAACAGGTCAAAACCGAACGGATGTTGCGCAACTACGAGAAGATGGTGATGGCCTCCAACGATCACCTCGCCATGGTGGACCGCCATTACCTTTTTCAGGCCGCTAACCCCACCCTGGCCAGTTTTTTGGAGATCCCCCGGGAGGCCCTGGTCGGCGCCTCGGTCCCCGCCATTTTCGGCCCCTCGTTTTTTGAACAGCGCCTGAAGGCGGACGTCGACCGCTGCCTGAACGGCGAGGAAATTCGCCACAAAGGTTGGTTTGCCTCCAAAACATCCGGCAAGCGCCTGATGGACATCGCTTTTTATCCGATATTAGAGCACGGCGGCCAGGTCCAGGGAATGGCGGTGATCGCCCGCGACATCACCGAGATCAAGCGCCTGGAGGAACAGTTCATCGAAGCCCAGAAGCTGGAGGCCATCGGCACCCTGGCAGGCGGCATCGCCCACGATTTCAACAATCTCCTGATGGGCATTCTGGGCCACACATCCCTTCTGCTGGCCACCGCGGATATGGCCGCCGGGGCCGCGGCACACCTCAAGGCCATCGAGGAATGCACCCGCAGCGCCTCGCACCTCACTACCCAGCTGCTGGGCTTCGCCCGGGGCGGCAAATACGAGGTCAAGACCACCGACCTGGCCCAGCTGATCCAGTCCGAGAGCGCCCTTTTCGCCCGCACCCGCCGCGAAATCCGGGTGGAAACGGTCTGCAGCCCGGACCTGCGGCCAGTGGAGGGCGACCGCAACCAGATCGCCCAGGTGCTGCTCAACCTTTTCGTCAACGCCTGGCAGGCTATGCCCGCGGGCGGCAGCCTGCAGATCAGCGCCGACAACGTCGTGGTGGATGCCCCAAAGGCCCGGGCCTGCGAGGTCGCCCCGGGCCCCTATGTGCGGGTGGCCGTCCGTGATACCGGCGTGGGGATGAACGCCGAAACCCGCCAGCGGATATTCGAGCCTTTTTTCACCACCCGCCGCCGCGACCGGGGCACCGGGCTGGGGCTAGCCGCGGTTTACGGCATCGTGCGCAACCACAAGGGGTTCATCACCGTCAGCAGCCTGCCCAACAAGGGAACCACTTTTGAAATTCTCCTGCCGGCCTCAGACCCCGCGCCGGCCCCGCCGGAGGCGCCACCCTGCCAGGACCCCGGGATCGGCAGCGGCCGCGGCAACGTGCTGCTGGTGGACGACGAGGAAATGATCCTCACGGTGGGCAAGGCCATGCTGGAGAAATTGGGCTATAGCGTCCAGACCGCGCTTTCGGGGCAGGAGGCTTTGGCGGTTTACGACCAGCAAAAAGAGGCACTGGACCTGGTCATCCTGGACATGATCATGCCCGATGCGGGCGGCGATGAGACTTTTGACCGACTGCGGGTCATCAATCCGGCAGTACGGGTGCTGCTCTCCAGCGGCTTCAGCCTCGAGGGCAAGGCCAGCCAAATCATGGCGCGCGGCTGCAACGGTTTCATTCAGAAGCCTTTCTCACTGAACGCACTCTCCCAGAAAATCCGGGAAGTCATGACGGCCTGACGGCGGCCGGTTCTGCGGTCCGAAACCCAGCAGGGCGGAAGCGGTCCGGGAAAAAATAGAATTTTTAGGCCTCAGCCCCGGCGCCCGCTCCCCCCGGCCAAATCTCCGACTGCCGCCTCTGACAGGGGCAAATGGCATTAAAAAAAGAAGGTTAAGACGGTTTCGCCCCTGCTGCGCTGCCCGATGGGGCAGCGCGGCGGCGACCTTTCGCACCCAGCACCGGGTCCCGCCAGCGGTTCCAAAGAAAAAAACCCTTGCCCCAATCCCAATCGTGCCGGATAATAATCTTAGACGTGCAAGAAGCGGCGACGCCCATCGGCGGGAGTTGCGCCTGCCCAGCCGCCCGAACCCCAACAGTTGGTAACACGCGCGGCGCCACCCCCGGCACTGCTGGAAAAATTCGCTTTTCAGTCGCGGCCAGAGGCGGTCCGCTTGTCCATCCGCCGGAGATCCCGTGGAAACAACCTGCCAGTGGAAGCATTAGAAAAGCAGGCCTGAACAGACCCATTTTGAAGATTCTCTACCCCAACGCCCCCCAATTATCCGGGGCATCATTTTTGGCAATCGTGAGCCCCCAAATGCCCAAATCGTGAAACGATTTGGCGCGCCATCGAAAAGGAGTGCCGCAATGAACATCTATGTCGGGAATATGTCGTACAACGTGAATGAGGAGGATCTGCGGGGGGCTTTCGAGGCCTTCGGTAAAGTCGATTCGGTCGCCATCATCAAAGACAAGTACAGCGGCGAATCCAAGGGCTTCGGTTTTGTGGAGATGCCAACCGCAGCCGAAGGCCAGGCGGCCATCGAGGGCCTCAACGGCAAGGAGTTCAAGGGCCGCACACTGACCGTCAACGAAGCGCGCCCCAAAGCTGAAGGCGCCAGAGGCGGCCACGGCGGCGGCCGGGGTGGGGGCTACGGCGGTGGCGGCGGCTACGGTGGCGGTGGCCGCGGCGGCGGCTACGGTGGCGGCGGCCGTGGCGGGGGCGGCGGCGGTCGCGAGCGGCGCTGATTGACCGTCTTCAAACTGCTGCAACACCTGTCGACCCGGCGGCGCTGACCGCATCCTGCGGCGCCGCCGGGTCACATGCCGCCCAAGCGACGGCCGACGGACCCCGTTGGCCTCGCGCCGAGCCCTGCCAATTCCACTGCGGACCTGCAGCCGCAGCAGCACCTGCCCACCGCCCCGCGGACCCCTGAAAAACCTCTCCCCATTGGGTCGCCCAGCAACCCAAAGCGAATCCCCCCAGAAGCGTAAATCATTGCCCCTTCAGGTCGTAAAAAAACCCGACACAAGCCGGCCGCAGCCGATTTTCCGAAAACGGTCTTGAGTGATCGAATTTTATGCGATTTTAGCGGGTTATCAATCTTTCGATTTTTGCCGGTGCTGGCACAGGACTTGATAAACATGACCCCCAAGAACCGGGGAAATGTGGCATTCAGCGGTCTTCTGCGGCCCGCGCGACACCCGCCCCGACTCTCTGGGGAGGTGCCGACCAGTGACGGCCGCCGGGCGGGCGGAAGACGCCGGGGCGAAGAATGGATTTTTGCAACCTGTAAAAAATGATGACACCGTCCCGGATGCACTGCCGAATCAGACAAGGAGGATTGAAATGCAGCAAAAAATTAGGGTCCTCATGGTGGATGACGAAGCCCAGTTTCGGGCGACGACATCCAGAATCCTCACCAAAAAGGGCTTTGCGACCACCATTGCCGGCAGCGGGGAGGAGGCGCTGGCCATCCTGACCCAAAACCCCCAGGATGTGGTCATCCTGGACATCAAGATGCCGGGCATGGATGGACACGAAGCCCTGGGGGAAATCAAAAAATTACGCCCGGAAACCCAGGTGATCATGCTCACCGGCCACGGCGCCGAGGCCTCGGCCAAAGCTTCCCAGGTCAAAGGCGCCTTCGACTACCTCAGCAAGCCGTGTGACATCGATCTTCTGGCCCTGAAAATCAACGAAGCGTTCAAGACCTCCCACAAGGATTTGAAAAAGGAGGAGAAAACCGCCGGCAGCATCATGATCCACGTGGAAGACTACAGCGCCATCGGGCCCCAGCAGACCGTGCGGGAAGCCATCGAGGCCCTGATGCGCTCATTCAAATCCCTGGTTTCCTCCAGCCGCCTGATGGAAACCGGCCACCGCTCCCTGCTGGTCTGCGACGAAAGCCAAGAGGTGATCGGGATGCTGAGCATCCTCGACCTGATCCAGGCGGCCCGCCCGGCCTACCTGAGCGCGGCCAAACCCTCCATGGCCGACAGCATGCAGTATTCGCGCATGTTCTGGAGCGGCCTTTTTACGACCCAGGTCAAGGCCCTGGCCGACAAAAAAGTTGAGGAGGTCATGTCCGACACCCCGCCGTGCCTGGACGAGGACACCAACCTGATGGAACTGGCCGATTTCATGTACACCGAGCAGGTGCGGCGGGTGCTGATCACCCGCCAGGACAGAGTCGTCGGCGTGGTGCGCGAACAGGAGCTCTTTTTTCAAATGGCCGACATCATCATGTGACCGCATGGACTGAACACCGATTGATAGGGAGGAGGAGTTTTATGGATCCATCCGCCAAAATCGACGATACCCGCGCCACCGCCGGGAAGGTTGCGGGGTCTGATGCGCGCTCGGGGGCAGGAGCGCCCGCAAGCCGCAAATCCGCCCTCAAGAAAAAGAAGGCCACCGGCTACGACAAATACGTCGATTGGAAGCTGTTCGTCATTCCACTGGTGCTGCTGTTCGGCATTCTGTTCATGCCGACCCCCTACAGCATGAAGGACGTGGGCACCGAATACAATGTCGGCCCCAAGGCGGTGACCGTCTATCTGGCCAAGGAGCTGTTCGATCTTCAAACCTCCGATTTGGAGCAGTGGCAGCTGGTCACAGTCCAGATCATGGACCACAACATGCGCATGGGGGCTCTGGGAAAGGACCGCTTCCTGAAAAGGGACGCCAGGTGGCTCAGGCAGAACAAGATCCAGAGCGACACCACCAATCTCGCCCGGGCCCTGAGCTGGGTGGAGGAAAACGTGGCGCCCGAGCGGTTTCGCAGCCTGATGCAAAACGCCCTGGAGCTGCGGCGCGACGGGCTCAAATACGAGGAGCTGTCCGATAAGGACCGGCAGGCCGCCGACAAGGGCGCCTGGCACATCCAGGTGGCCATCGGGATGGGGGCCTTTGTCGTTTTCTGCTTTTTGACGGAGTGCATCCCCCTTCCGGGGGTGGCCTTCTGCATCGGGCTGCTGCTGGTCTTTACCGGCGTCACCTCGCGCCAGGAAGTGGCCATGCTCTACTGGGATGACGCCGTCTGGTTCATCATGGGCAGCCTCATGTTCGCCGCGGCCTTCGTCAAGACCGGGGTGGACAAGCGGGTCTGCCTGGCCATGTTCAAAAAGCTGGCGGTGCCCAACGTCAAGTGGATCACCCTGATCTTCTTCGTCATCATCTCGCCCCTGGCGGCGGTCATCTCCGACCACGCCCTGGCGGCGATGTTCCTGCCGATCGCCATGCTGCTCTACCAGAACAGCCTCAGCGACGAGGTCCCGGAAGACCTGGAGCTGGGAAAGATGATGATGATCGCCATCGCCATGGCCTGCAACATCGGCGGCCCCGGCGCCCCCTCGGGCGGCGCCCGCAACGTGATCATGATGACCTATCTGAACGACATGTTCGGGATGGATATCGGCTATTTTGAGTGGATCACCTACTGCATGCCCTATCTTTTCATCATGATTCCGCTCACCTGGCTGCTGGTCAACTGGCAGTTCAAGCCCCGCATCCGCTCCCTGGCACCGGCCATGGAACACCTCAAAAAGGAAATCGACAAGATGGGCGGCTGGAACCGAAACCAGATCAGCGCCCTGATCATCTTCGTGGTCATGGTCTTCGGCTGGTTCACGGAAAAGACCTTCTATCAAAATGGGATCCTGCCCATCCGCCTGGGCCTGGGGGTTTTGGCCATGGCCGGTGCGGTGGCCTATCTCCTGGCCGGCATCGTCAACTGGCGCGACTACCAGGAAAAAGTGGACTGGGGTGTCGTCTGGCTGTACGCCGGGGCGATCATTTTCGGTCGCACCCTGGACGGCACCGGCGCGGCCTACTGGCTGGCCCGCAGTGTGATGGACCTGCTGGCCCCCCTGGGGATGAATGCCGGTCTGCCGCTTATGGCCGTATCCAACGGCATCACGGCGGTTATGACCAACCTCATGGCCGATGGGCCCGCCGCGGCGGCCGTGGGGCCAATCGCCCTCAACATGGCCGGCTTGGCCCATCCGGGCACAACCTTCCTGCCCTTCATGGCCATGTCCACGGCGATCGCGTCCTCGTTTGCCTTCATGCTGGTGATCGGCACCCCGCCCAATGCCATCGTCTATGCTAGCGGCTATCTGGAGCCCAAAGACTTTCTGCGGGTGGGCATCCCGCTGTGGTTCATCGCCAACATCGTGCTGCTGCTGCTGACCGCCGGCTACTGGATGCTGCGGGGGTTCGGGGCCCTGCCGAACTTCTGACCGCGTTTGTCGGCCCGGCGCCTTTTCGGCCCGTGCGGTTTTCAGGACACGGGCCGAAAAGAGGGCCTGAAAGCGCAAAATCACCTGATTTTGCGCTTTTACCGGTCCCTCGAAATTGACAGCCCCGCAAAGGATGAAAAGTTTTGGAACAAACTTAAAGAATTTCCGCGACCCCGGGGGGTGGCAAAAGGGGAAGCCACCCCCAAAGCAAGAAGGCGGCACCATGAAAATTCTCATCACCGGCGCCACCTCCGGCATCGGCCGACAGCTGGCGCTGGACTATCACCGCGAGGGGCACGAGGTCTGGGCGCTGGGCCGCAGCCGGGAAAGGCTTGCGGCCCTTGAGAGCGTGGGCCTCAAGACCGGCGCGGTGGACCTCTTGAACCGCGAGGAAACGCTGAGCTGGTTTTCGGGGCTGGAGGTGATCGACCTGGCGATCCTCTCGGCCGGGTCCTGCGAGTACATCGACCTGCCCGTCTTCGACAGCGCCCTGCTCAGCCGGATGATGCGGGTCAACGTCGAAACCATGGGCCACAGCATCGAGGCGCTCCTGCCGCTTTTGCGCCGCAGCCGGGCGCCGCATCTGGTGGGGATCGGCTCCGGAGCGGCCTATTTGCCCCTGCCGCGGGCGGAGGCCTACGGGGCGTCCAAAGCGGCCGTCGCCTACCTGCTGGAGACCTTGCGGATCAGCCTGTTCAGGGAAAAGATCGCGGTCAGCCTGGTATGTCCGGGATTTGTCCAAACACCCCTGACCGACCGCAACGATTTTCCGATGCCTTTTCTGATCAGCAGCGCCCGGGCCAGCCGGGCGATCCGCAGGGGAATCGCCCGCAGACAGCCGGAAATCCACTTTCCGCGGCGTTTCACCTATATTTTGAAGGCCCTGTCGCTCCTGCCGGATGTGCTCTGGCTGCGGCTGGCCCAAAAGATGGTCCGGTCATGAAGCAAATCGCCGTCATCGGCAGCGGCATCGCCGGGCTGACCAGCGCTTACTACCTCTCCCGTCGCCATGCGGTGACGGTGTTCGAGGCCAACGATTACATCGGCGGGCACACCCACACCGTCGACGTCTCCCTGGCGGGCGAAAAAAGCGCCATCGACACGGGCTTTATCGTCTTCAACGACCGCACCTATCCCAATTTCATCCGACTGCTGGAGGAACTGCAGGTGGCTTACCAGCCAACGGAAATGAGCTTTTCGGTGCGCAACGATGCCATCGATCTCGAGTACAACGGCAGCGACCTCAATCGCCTCTTCGCCCAGCGCGAAAACCTGCTGCGCCCGGCCTTCTGGCGGATGCTGCTGGACATCGTGCGCTTCAACCGGGCGGTCAGGCGGGAGGCGGCCCGCCCCGGCGCCCGGACCATCGGGGATTACGTCCAGCGGCAGCACTTCGGGGCGCTCTTCGCCGACAATTACCTGCTGCCCATGATCGCCGCCATCTGGTCCATGGGCCTTCAGGACGCCAGGGACTTTCCGCTGCAGTTTTTTGTGCGCTTTTTCGAAAATCACGGTTTGCTGAACCTCGTCGACCGTCCCCAGTGGTACACGATCGTCGGCGGGTCGCGGGCCTACATCGCCCCTTTGACCGCGCCGTTCAGGCAATCCGTTCGGCTGAAGACCCCGGTGACGCGCCTCCAGCAGGCCAACGGCGGCATCAAACTCACCAGCCGCGCGGGGACCGAGACCTTTGACGAGGTGGTGGTCGCCTGCCATGGCGACCAGGCCCTCGCCCTGCTGGCCGAGCCCGGCGCCCAGGAGCGAAAGGTGCTGGGGGCCCTATCCTGCACCGAAAACCGGGTGGTGCTGCACACCGATACGCGCCGCCTGCCCCGGCGCCAAAGCGCCTGGGCCAGCTGGAACTACTACTGCAGCGGCAGGCATGCCGGCCGGGCCACCCTGACCTACAACATGAATATCCTGCAGCGTCTGAATAAACGGCAGCCCTATCTGGTCAGCCTGAACCAGGAGGTCGCCGAAGACAAGGTCCTGGGGCGCTTCACCTACGCCCACCCGATGTTCAATCCGGCCGCAATCGAAGCCCAGCGGCAGTGGCACACCATTTCCGGCATCGATCACGTCCATTTCTGCGGCGCATACTGGTTCAACGGCTTCCACGAAGACGGCGTTAAAAGCGGCCTGCGGGTCTGCCGCGCCCTGGGGATTGAACCATGAAACCCGCGCTCTATGTCGGCACCGTCACCCACCAGCGCTTTATCCCCAGGCGTCACCGTTTCCGCTACCCGTTTTTCATGTGGTACCTGAACCTCGACGAGATCGACCGCCTGCCGGACGTGGGCCGCTGGTTTTCAGCCCGGCGCTTCGCCCTGAGCCGGTTCCAGCGAGCCGACTATCTCGACCGACCATGGGAGCCGCTGCACCTCAGGGCCAAGACCCGCATGCAGGAACTGACCGGGCGGCCGGTCAGCGGCCCGGTCTGCGCACTCCTCAATCTCCGGACCCTCGGGCTCTACTTCAGCCCGGTCAATTTTTATTTCGGCTTCGATCGCAGCTCCCGCCCGTCGCACTTTCTGGCCGAGGTGTCCAATATTCCCTGGAACGAGCGCCATCTTTACAGCCATTATCTGGGCAGCGGTCCGCCCGCACCGATGCATGCCAAGGCGTTTCACGTGTCGCCGTTCAACCCCCTGAACCAGTATTACCGTTGGCAGATCAGCCCCCCCGGCAAACGGATCAGGATCGGGATTGCGGTCCACGATCCCCGCGGCCGGGTCTTCGAAGCCAGGCTGGACCTAACACGCCAGCCCTTCAACTCGGTCTCCGTAAGACGGCAGCTGCTCAGAAAACCGGTGATGACCGCCGCCATCGTCTCGGCGATCCACTGGCAGGCGCTCAGACTCTACGCCAAAGGCGTGCCCTATGTACCCTACCCCAAGGAGACGACATGAGAGACCTCACCCACCCCTCACGGCGCCCTCGGGCTACCCTTTTACAGGGCCTTCTGCCGGACTGGTCCAGATCCCTGCTGTTTAACCTCCTGGCCAACCTGCGCTACGGCCAGATCACCTTTCACGATCAGGACGGCGCCCGCACACTGGGGCAGCGGCCGCAGCTGCAGGCGACGATCACGGTGCATGACCCGGCCTTCTACCCCCGGGTGCTCTTCGGCGGATCGATCGGTGCCGGAGAAGCCTATGTGGACGGCCTCTGGGAAACCGACAGCCTCGCCACCCTGGTGCGCATCATGGTGCGCAACATGGACCTGCTGGACCGCATGGAGCAGGGCCTCGCCTGGCTGCTCTGGCCCTACCAGCGGCTCCGGCACCTGCGGCGGGACAACCACCGTCAGGGGGCGAAGAAAAATATCCTGGCCCATTACGACCTGGGCAACGACCTCTACGGGGCGTTTCTGGATCCGACGATGATGTATTCGGCGGCGATCTACCCCCGGGAGAACAGCAGCCTGGAGGAGGCCGCGCGTTTCAAACTGGACTATATCTGCCGCCGGCTGCAACTGACACCCCAGGACCGGGTGATCGAAATCGGCGGCGGCTGGGGCGGCTTCGCCATCCACGCCGCCGCCAATTACGGCTGCCATGTGACCACCACCACCATTTCCGATGCCCAGTTCCGGGAGGCCCAGCGGCGGATCGAGGAGGCGGGCCTCGGCCACCGGATCACCCTGCTGCAAAAGGATTACCGGGATCTTAACGGCCGCTACGACAAGCTGGTCAGCATCGAGATGATCGAGGCCGTCGGTCACCGCTACCTGCCCGAATTTTTCAGAAAGTGCGGCGCCCTGCTGCGGCCTGAGGGCCTGCTGCTGATCCAGGCGATCACCATCGCGGACCAGAAATACAGCCAATACGTGCGAAACGTGGATTTCATCCAGCGCCACATCTTTCCCGGCGGCTGCGTACCCTCCATTACCCGCATGCTCTCCCTGATCACCGCCAAAACCGACCTGGTGGTGCGCAGCATCGAGGATTTCGGCTTCGACTACGCCCGCACCCTGAGGGACTGGCGCAGCCGTTTCCTCGGGGCTTACGATGCGTTGAAAACACGCGGTTACGACGAACGCTTCAAGCGCCTCTGGGAGTTCTATCTGGCTTACTGCGAGGGCGGGTTTCGGGAGCGGGCGCTTAGCGTGGTGCAGTTGATGGCCTCCCGCCCCCTGAACCGCACCGCTTTGAGGCGCCTATGAACTGGCTGGTCAATCTGGCCATCTACGAGGGCGCCTGGTTCGCCTGCGTACTGGGCGGGGACGCCCTGGCATGGGTCGCCGCGCTGCTCCTGGCGGTTCATCTTTACCTGACACCCTGCCCCAAAGCCGACCTGCTCCTGGCAGGTGCCCTTTTGCTCGTCGGCCTGGTCCTGGACGGCACCTTGAAGGCCGTCGGCTTCTTCAGCTTCGACTCGCCCATCGTACCGATACCGCTCTGGCTGATGGGCGTATGGGCCACGTTTGCCACCTTGCCCAACCACAGTCTGGCGTGGCTCAAAAACCGCCTGCGGCTGGCGGCGGTCCTGGGGGCTGTTGGCGGGCCGCTGGCCTATTGGGCCGGGGTCCGGATGGGGGCGGCGACCTTCAACTGGCCGCTGCTGCCCTCCCTGTTTCTCCTGGCGGTGATCTGGGGGATTCTCATGCCCGGGGTGATGCGCCTCAGCAGCCGTCTGGCGCCCGAGCGCGGATAGCGCGCCGGCAGCTCTTTGAAATTCGCCGTTTGGGGTCTGCTCAGACGGCAGCCATCGGCCCGGGCGTGTTCAGTGTCGGGGGCGGGTGCAGCAGGCCCCTCCGCCAGCGGTCGGGTATGGCGGCCACCCCGTTGGCCGCACCCAGCAGGGCGCCCAGAACGGCGCCGCGGCCGGCGTTGTCGCCCCCGAGATTGGTGTTGACCACCAGGGCTTGTTCCAGGTCGGCGGCATACTTCAGGGCCAGGTAGGCAATGGCGGGGATGGCGTCTTCGACGTAGCAGGCCGGACTGAGGCGCTGACCGATGACCACGTCGTCGGGGTGATTCAGCCACTTCTCCAGGGGGTGTCCCAGAAGCGGGTTGACTTGGCGCCGAATGATGTCCGTCAGCACCCGGCCCAGCGGAGCGCCGCCCAGCACCGGTAGCAGAACGTCCAGCAGAAAGGCGCCGGCAGCCTCCATTCTGGGTCCTAGATGGGTGAGGTGCAGATGCTCCAGGGCCTTGGCACGCGCAGCAGGTGGTGAGTCGGCATAGAAGACCGCTACCGGGATCATGCCGATGATCCCGCTGACATGTTTTTCGGCCACCCCGCAAGCGGTGGGGGGGCTGCCGGTGGCATAATGGGCGAAAAAGCGGCGGTGATACTCCTCCACGTAGGTGTCGGCGTGGCTGCCGGGCGTGGTCATGTACCGGATGTAATCATCGGCGAAGGCCTCGGCGCGATAGGCGCGGTGCTGGTTGAGGCTTTCGATCAAAAGCACGCAGAGTTTAAGGTTCAGAGTGTTTTCGCCGGCTTGCAGGAACTGGTGGTAGTGGATGCCGGCCCGGCCCCAGAAGCGGGCCTGTGCATGCAGGATGTCGCCCTTCGGCCCGGAGGGCCGGTAGCTGGAGCGCCACAGGATGCTGTCGGGATGGGGATTGCGGGGCGCCAAATAGTCGGTCACATACCCGTAGTCCCGGGCCAGTGCCTGGCGGTTGTAGTACCAGTGCACGGGCATGGCCAGGGCATCACCGATGAACATGGCCGTCAGCGCGCCGGCGCGCCGCTGGGAGGGGTTGATCGCGTGGTCGGATAGACTCATGGGAAAACGACCTTCCTTGTCGGCCTGTAATGTAGTGTGGCGCTTTTAAGGGTTTAACGGCACCGTCGCGTTGACGGATTCCAGGCGCTCAGGATGGGCAAATGTCAGGGTCATCTGAAGGTCTTCAGCGCCCCCATGCCGCCGTCCACGTGAAAGATTTGCCCGGTAATCCAGCCGGCCGCCTGACGCAAGAGGTAGCACGCAAGGCCGGCGGCATCCTCGGCCACCCCGATGCGGCCCAGTGGATGGCGTTCGGCCGCCGCCCGGCGCTTCTGATCGCTGGACAGCAGACCGGCGGCCAGGCCGGTGTCGGTCAGGGAGGGAGCGATGGCGTTGACGCGAATGCGGGGGGCGAACTCCGCCGCCAGGGCCCGCGTCAGCCCCTCCACGGCACCCTTGGCGCTGGCAATGCTGCTGTGAAAGGGCATTCCGGTTTGAACGGCCACCGTACTGAAGAGCACGATGGATGCGCCGGGAGCCTTTTTGAGGGCGGGCAAACAGGCCTGGATGGCGCTCACGGCCCCCAGCAGATTGGTTTGCAGCTCGGTCAGGAAATCCTCGCGCGTCAGCCTCTGAAAGGGCTTCAGGGTGATGGAGCCCGGACAGTAGACCAGCCCATCGAGGGGCACGGGGATCACCTCCGGGGGGACGTCGCAACGGGCGGCATCAAAGGCGAAGCGCTGCACACCGTCCCCGTCCCGCGGTCCATCCGCCTGGCGCGAGCTGTAGCTCACCATGGCGTCCTCGGCGTGCAGCATCGCCACCAGGGCCTTTCCGATGCCGCTGCCGCCGCCAAAGACGATGAAATTTTGGGATTTCACGGTCAACACCTGTCAAATTTTTGGATGAAAACGGCGGCGGTTTCGACGCCGCCAGGCGGATGCCCGGTCTTACGGGTAGCCGCCGAAGGGACGGTGGGATTACCCCGAAACGGCGACTAACGCCGAAAGACTAGCGGCACTCTCCCGGCCCGGGGACGGCGAGCGATCGATGCCAGCGAAAATGTCCCTGAGGCGGTCAGCGCCATCGCAGCCGTGATCGCCGCAAGGGACATGCCCCCGTTTAACCCGGTCAGAACGGCCAGCGCGAGACTTGCCAGGACGACTATAACCAGCGCTGCGTTGACAGCGTTTAAGTGACAAAAGTTCATCGCACACCTTCCAACGATTGCTGATGGAGGGGAGGAAAGCAGGCTCCAGCCGGCATCACCGGCGTGCCCGACAAAAGCCGTTTATTCGTGAACAACCCAAACATAGCCATTCATACCCCGGAGGCAACAGAATCATGAAAACAATCCAAGTCAAAGATTTGATGGTTTCGCTGGCGGATTACGCGACCGTGTCCCAGGACGCCACCCTCTACGATGCGGTCCTGGCCCTGGAGGAGGCTCAGAAACGATATGAAAGCGATCTCAGCCCCTATCTGCACCGGGCGGTCCTGGTCTACGACGAGAACAGGAAAATCGTCGGCAAGGTCAGCCAGCTGGACATTTTGATGGCCCTCGAGCCCAACTACAAGATCGTGGATCTCAACAAGTTGTCGCGCTTCGGCTACAGCCTGGATTACATGCAGTCATTTGCCAAGACCGGCCTCT